>NZ_DASZTJ010000083.1:0-13609 GCF_035548235.1 Rhodopila sp. | reverse complement strand
TGACTACCTCCCGAACCATCCCATTCGTCCGCTGATACCGGAGCGCCATATCCACGCGCTTGTTCATCTGACGGCGAAGCTTCGGGTCCGCGAGGTTCAGCCCCCGCGCCTCCATGACCTTCCCAGCGATGTCCTTGGCGGTCATAGGTCCGCCGGACCGGCGCAGCGTGTCCAGCACGGCCCGGCTGATCGACGCCAGTTCCGGAGCGGCTGCGGCCCGGCGGTAGCGCGGCCGGATCGCATCCAGGCGGTATTCCGGATCAATCTGCTGGATGACGGAGTCGAGGGCGGCCAGGTCGGCGTGCATCTGTTGCAACTCGGCCTGAGCGGTATGCATGCGGGCCATCATTTCAGCGCGGCGGGTGACAAGGGCATTTAGGACCGTGGGGTCTGACATGGGATACTCCAGATGAGTAACCCATATTATATCATGTCATCTATTATCGTTGGTATACGTTCTTTTGGTGTATCTGCTACATAATGCCGAGGATGTCGACGAATGGCTCCTCATAGGTGCCGCCGAAATTCAGCCACAGCCCGTCGGGCAAGGTGCGCAGACGGCTGCTGCCGGGAATCTTCAGATACGGGCTGCATAATTTCGTCTCGTCCTCGGAGGGGCGTCCTCTCAGCCAAGATTCCTTACGCCGAGGCGTCACGCCGGGCGGCCGCTGGCCCCACCGCTTCAGGCGGCTTTTCACCAGCAGGTCCAGCGAAATGTCTTTGCGCATATGTTTCCCCTGACGGGTCGGTTCCGATGCAACTGAAACGTGTATTACCCATCAGATTTTCTGCGGAAAGTTTTTCAGACTGAGCGGTATGCCGTAACGTCTTGATCCATTTTGTAATACAAGTACAGCATCATGTTACATTGTTCCCATTTGGGCGGCACATGCCGATTGCGTTGCATTGGATCGAAATACAGTGGTGTGCATAGCGTATCCGACGAACCAGCCGGTTGCACGGCGTGCGCGCATGGTGACCGGACGGGGCACCACAGCCAAGCCTCTTCTCGGTATTTATTCTATAAATAATGAATTAGGACCGAATGCTCCGATGGCCCATCTTTTGGATGCAGCGCATAGTTATCCACAGCTCCATCCGCACAGAATTTCACTGAATGAAACAGATGATCACGAAACTGTGAAATAACAATTGCCTCCCAGGAGGGACTTCATCCAATGGTTGTAGGGGTCCATCCGGTTCCGGCAGCCGAGCAGTCCCGTTGCCCACAACCGGTATAAAAAATGGCGCGGACCTTATGGCCCGCGCCGTATGTCACACACGCTTACCGACCCGGCCGCCGCAAGGCGCCGGATCAGGAGGGACGCGTCAGCGGTCCGACGCCGGCACGTAGTCCCGCTTCGTCGGTCCGGTATAGACCTGCCGCGGCCGGCCGATGCGCTGCTGCGGGTCCTCGATCATCTCTTTCCACTGCGCGACCCACCCCACCGTGCGCGACACGGCGAACAGCGCGGTGAACATGCTGGTCGGGAAGCCCATCGCCTTGAGGATGATGCCCGAGTAGAAGTCGACGTTCGGATAGAGCTTGCGGTCGACGAAATACCTGTCGTTGAGCGCGATCTTCTCCAACTCCATGGCCAGGTCGAGCAGCGGGTCGCCCTTGATCCCAAGCTCGGCCAGCACGTCGTGGCAGGCCTTCTGGATGATCTTCGCGCGCGGGTCGTAGTTCTTATAGACCCGGTGGCCGAAGCCCCACAGCATCTCGTGGTTGTTGCGGTCCTTCACCTCCTCCAGGAACTGGGGGATGTTCTTCACGTTGCCGATATGGGTCAGCATCTTCAGCACCGCTTCGTTGGCGCCGCCATGGGCGGGGCCCCACAGGCTGGCGATGCCGGCGGCGATGCAGGCGAACGGATTGGCGCCGGTGGAGCCGGCAAGGCGGACCGTGCTGGTCGATGCGTTCTGCTCATGGTCCGCGTGCAGGATCATGATCAGGTCCATCGCCTTCGACAGGACCGGATTGACCTTGTAGTCCTCGGCCGGCACGGCATGGAACATGTGCAGGAAGTTTTCCGCATAGGTCAGGTCGTTGCGCGGATAGATGAAGGGCTGGCCGATGGTGTATTTGTGCGCCCAGGCGGCGATGGTCGGCACTTTCGCGATCAGCCGGAACGCGCTGATTTCGCGGCTTTCCGCATCGTGGATGTTCAGGCTGTCGTGATAGAACGCCGACAGGGCGCCGACCACGCCGCACATCACCGCCATCGGGTGCGCGTCGCGGCGGAAACCGTTGTAGAAGGTGCGGACCTGCTCGTGCAGCATCGTGTGCCGCATCACCCCAAGCTCGAACTCCTTGGCCTGGCCGGCGTTCGGCAACTCGCCGTTCAGCAGCAAATAGCAGACTTCCAGGAAGTTCGATTTTTCAGCCAGTTGCTCGATCGGGTAACCGCGATACATCAGGATGCCCTGGTCGCCGTCGATATAGGTGATCTTGCTGTCGCAGGACGCGGTGGCGCCGTAGCCGGGATCGAAGGTAAAGACGCCAAGATCGGCGTACATCTTGCGGATGTCGAACACATCCGGACCGACAGTGCCGGAGATCAGCGGCAGGCGGGTGGACTTGTTGGAGCCGTCCAAGGTGACTGTAACAGACCGTTGTGCCGTTGCGCTCATGTGCGCTGTGTCCTTGCTGTGTGTACGAACGTCGCCACAGCTCCGACACGCGGAAAACCGCCCATCCAAGCCATGGTTCAGGACAAAATTATGGCGCTATGCGTCAGGACGCAATCCTTCGCATACGCAGCAGGACTTTCAGGATACAGCGCAACGGTTCCGAGACATCGGGCGTCGTTGGGCGCGTGGAAGCGGCGATCAGTGCAGGACGATGTGCCGCCGCGGCCGGATTGCGGGCAGGGGACGCGTCTGCTCCGCCTGGCAGGCACGGACCGCCTTGCTGAGCGCCAGCATCGTCCGCGGCAGATTGAGAATCGCCGCTTCCTCCGCCAGCATCGTCAGGCATTGCAGGATATTGGCCGCCGTCGCATGCCGAACCTCGTCGGGGCTGTCATCATCAACCATGGTTGGGCATCTCTGTCTTGGGGCCAAATTCACGGACGCGTGAGAACACCATATTCGATGTATGCATACAAACCATGTCCGGCAGCAAGAAAAGACTGTACGAAGCGGGAATCGCAATGAAAACGCAGGCAGAAATGCCACGTACAGATCCACGTGCGGACCCGCCGGCAGACCCGCCGGCCTTGGGGATCATCGCCGGCGGCGGACCGTTGCCCGGCCGGGTCGCCGCGGCCGCTCGGGCGGCGGGCCGGCCGGTGTTCATCCTCGGTCTGGAGGGTTTCGCCGATCCCGCTGTTCTTGCGCCATTTCCTCACCTGATCAACCGCATCGGCGCTGCCGGGAAAACGTTGCAGTCCCTGCGCGCGCATGGCTGCCGGGACCTCGTGATGATCGGGCCGGTCCGGCGCCCGTCCTTGCTCGACCTGCGGCCGGATGTGGAAGGCACCCGCATCCTCGCCCGGATCGGCCGGGCCGCCTTCGCCGGCGATGACGGCCTGCTCTCCGCCGTCATCCGCGTGCTGGGTGAGGAGGGCTTCCGGGTCATCGGCGCGCATGAGGTGCTGCGGGAGACGCTGGCGCCTCCCGGCCTGCTGACCCGGGCCGCCCCCGACGCCCTGGCCAAGGCCGATATCGATCGCGGCGTCGCCGTGTTGCGCATGCTTGGGCCGGCCGATATCGGCCAGGCCTGCGTGGTGCAGCAGGGCCTCGTGCTGGCCGTCGAGGCGGTCGAGGGCACCGACGCGATGCTGGCCAGGGCGGGGGCGCTGCGGCGGGACGGGGCAGGGGGCGTGCTGGTGAAACTCTGCAAGCCTGGCCAGGACCGGCGCGCCGACCTGCCGACGATCGGCCCCGATACCGTGCGCAATGCCGCCGCCGCCGGGCTGAGGGGGGTTGCGTTCGAGGCGGACGCCACCATTCTGGCGGAGCGTGAGGCCTCTCTCGCCGCGGCGGACGCGGCGGGGCTGTTTCTGCTGGGCCTCGAAGGCCTGTCGTCGTGATCCTTGCAAGGGGGATGATCCAATGAGCCGGTTTCTGCACACCATGCTGCGCGTCGGCGACCTGCAGCGCAGCGTCGATTTCTACACCAAGGGATTCGGCATGAAGGAACTGCGCCGGCGCGACGTGCCGGACGGCAAATACACGCTGGCCTTCGTCGGCTACGGCGACGAGGACAGCAGCACGGTGATCGAGCTGACCTACAACTATGGCGTCGACCACTATGACATGGGCGGCGCCTTCGGCCATCTCGCTATCGGCGTGCCGGACGTCTATGCCGCCACCGAGACGCTGCGCAAAGTCGGTGCGAAGGTGACGCGCGAGCCGGGGCCGGTGAAGTTCGGCACCACCGTCATCGCCTTCGTCGAGGATCCGGACGGCTACAAGATCGAACTCGTCCAGCGCGCCTGAGCCGCCGGCCGCGGTTGCGCAACCGGTCCCGGCCGGCGTTTACTTCCTGGCAACAGCAAAGGGAGCACGTCGATGGGACCGCTGGCCGGGGTCAAGATCGTCGAATTCGCCGGGATCGGACCGGCACCCATGGCGGCCATGATGCTGGCCGACATGGGTGCCACCGTCATCCGGATCGATCGGGTCGCGCAGGCCGATCTCGGCGTGCCGATGGCAGACGAGCACGAATTCACCCGGCGCAGCCGCGCGGTGATCAAGCTGGACCTCAAGCGGCCGGAAGCCGTGGCGGCGGTGCTGCGGCTGATCGACACGGCCGACGGCCTGGTCGAGGGCTTCCGTCCCGGCGTGATGGAACGCCTGGGCCTCGGCCCGGATGTCTGCCTGGCGCGCAATCCCCGGCTGGTGTTCGGCCGCGTGACCGGTTGGGGGCAGGAGGGGCCGCTGGCGCAGGCGGCCGGCCATGACCTGAACTACATCGCCTTGACCGGCGCCCTGCATTCGATCGGCCGAGCCGGGGGGAAGCCGACGCCGCCGCTGAACCTCGTTGGGGATTATGGCGGCGGGGCGCTGTACGTGCTGACCGGGCTGCTGGCGGGGATCATCTCGGCGCGCGCGACAGGACGCGGGCAGGTGGTCGATGCGGCCATGGTGGACGGCGTGCTGTCGCTGATGACGCCGATCTATGCGATGCGGGCCGGCGGGCGGTTCACCGGTCCGCGCGGGTACAACCAGCTCGATTCCGGCGCACATTACTACGAAGTTTACGAATGTGCCGACGGTGCGTTCATCTCCGTCGCGCCGATCGAGATGAAGTTTCACGCGGAACTGTTGCGCCTGCTGGAGATCGATGCGGCCGACATGCCGCCGCAGCGCGACCCGGCGGGCTGGCCCGCCTGGAAGGAGAAGCTGGCGGCGATCTTCCGCACCCGCACGCGCGACGAATGGTGCCGGGTGCTGGAGGGTTCGGATGCCTGCTTCGCGCCGGTGCTGTCGATGCAGGAAGCGCACGAGCATCCGCACAACCAGGCGCGCGGCGCGTTCATCGACGTCGGAAACTACCGCCAGCCGGCCCCCGCGCCTCGTTTCGGCGGCACACCGTCCGCCGCGCCCCGCCCGCCCGGGTCGGTGCCGGCGCGCGAGGCCCTGGCGAACTGGGGGCTGAGCGAGGCGGAGATGGCGGGACTGATCGCCTAGGCGCTTGGTCTACGGTTCCCTGGGAAGGTCTGCCGCGTCGGAGAGCCACCGGGCGCGCGACTGCCAGCACGTATCGACGGTGGGAGATACGCCGGGATCATCGCGAAGCGAGCCTGCGGGAACGATGACCTCTCGCCCGCTTCGCGTGGCATGCGGAAGCGGGGCGCCGCAGGTCCGGCAGAACGATGTCGAGAAGCTGCGGGCCGTGGAAAGATCGAAACGAGAAACGTTCGCCTCGCCGGACAACCAGCGGAAGGCGGCGGGCGGGACGTAGGCGTTCGCGGCGAAGGCGCTTCCGGTGGCGCCGCGGCATCGCGAGCAGTGGCATTTCACGAACCTGCTGAACGGAAGGTCGACTTCGAATTCGACCTGCCCGCAAAGACATCCGCCGCGCACGGACATGTCCGCTAAACCAGATCGATCGCGTAACGCGTCAGGTCCACCAGCTTGCAGTACCGCAGCGCCCCTTCCTCGGTCGCCTTCAGCACCACGTTCGGTGCGGCGTTCGCCTCCAGCGCTTCCTGCCAGCGCGGCGCGCACAGGCACCAGCGATCCCCCGGCTTCAGCCCGGCGAACCCGAACTCCGGCCGCGGCGTCGTCAGGTCGTTGCCGACATTGGCGCTGAATTCCAGGAATGCCTCGGTCATCACGGCACAGACCGTGTGGCTGCCGATATCCTCGGGCGCGGTGTCGCAGCAACCGTTCCGGAAGAACCCGGTCACCGGATCGTTGGAGCAGAGGCCCAGCGGCCCCCCAAGCACATTGCGGCCGGGCCGACGGCCACCGCGGCCGCCGCTTTCGTCGAACGGCATCGAGCAGGCACCCCGTTTGCTGTTTCTTTACCAATACCCGCGAGACTGCCGCGATGTCCAAGCCCAGGCAATCCACCGCGATGGCAGTCGCCAACACCTTCGCGTTCGCGGGGATCGAGGCGGTGCCGGTGGAAGTGCAGGTCCAGGTCGCGCCCGGCACGCCGGCCCTGCTGCTGGTCGGCCTGCCCGACAAGGCGGTGGCCGAGGCGCGGGAACGGGTGCGCGCCGCCTTCGCCGCCATGGGCCTGTCGCTGCCCCCCAAGCGCATCCTGATCAACCTCAAGCCGGCCGACCTGGTGAAGGAGGGATCGCATTTCGACCTGCCGCTGGCGCTGGGGATGCTGGCGGCGATGGACATCCTGCCGCGCGAGGAGATCGCCGGCTACGCCGCCCTGGGCGAGTTGTCGCTGGACGGGTCGCTGAACCCGGTCGCCGGCGTGCTGCCGGCCGCGATCGGCGCCTCGGCCCGCGACTGGGGGCTGATCTGCCCGGCCGGGCAGGGGGGCGAGGCCGCATGGGCCGGCCGCATCGAGGTCCTGGCGCCCGCCGACCTGCTGTGCCTGATCAACCACTTCAAGGGCACGCAGGTGCTGACGCCGCCCTCCACCGCCGGCGTCGCCCAAGGCACGGCCGGAAAGGACATGGTCGACGTCAAGGGCATGGAGACCGCGCGCCGCGCGGTGGAGATCGCGGCGGCCGGGGGACACAACCTGCTGCTGGTCGGGCCGCCGGGCGCGGGCAAGTCCATGCTGGCCGCGCGGCTGCCGGGCCTGCTGCCCGACCTCGACCCGAAATCGGCGCTGGAGGTCAGCATGATCCACAGCGTCGCCGGCTTGCTCGACGGTGGCCGGCTGGTGATGCGGCCGCCGTTCCGCGAGCCCCATCACTCCGCCTCCCAGGCCGCCCTCACCGGCGGGGGCCATCGCGCTCGGCCCGGCGAGGTCAGCCTGGCGCATCGCGGCGTGCTGTTCCTGGACGAGTTGCCCGAGTTTCCGCGCCAGGCGCTGGAGGCGCTGCGCCAGCCGATGGAGACGGGGCAGACCACCGTCTCCCGCGCATCGGCGCACGTGACCTATCCGGCGCGCTTCCAACTCGTTGCCGCGATGAACCCGTGCCGCTGCGGCTATATGGGCGAGGGCGGGCGGGAGTGCAGCCGCGCGCCGCGTTGCGGAGAGGACTACCAGAACCGGGTCAGCGGGCCGGTGATCGACCGGATCGACCTGTCGGTCGAGGTGCGTCCCGCCTCGGCGGCGGAGTTGGCGCAGGCACCGATCGGCGAGAGCAGCGCCGCCATCGCCGAACGGGTCGGACAGGCCCGATTGCACCAGGCCGCGCGTTACGGCGCGGAGGGACCGGCGAACAACGCCGAAGCGGATGGCGGATCGATCCGCTTGCAACCGGATGCGAGCGCCTTGCTGGGGCATGCGATGGAAAAGCTGCGACTGTCGCCTCGGGGCTACACGCGCAGCATGCGGGTGGCGCGCACGATCGCCGATCTGGCAGGCGCCGAGGTGGTTGGCCGGGCCCACGTGGCCGAGGCGCTGGCCTATCGGCATCGGGGTCCGAAGGATTGACGGCAAAGCGTGCCTGCCAAGGGAAATATCTGAGGAAAGGCGTCTTGCCGACCGGCTCCGGATTGACTAAGCTCCGATGAACATGAGAATGATTCGCAAGTAGAGGTCCCCACAGTGATGGCTCAGGAACAGCCGCGGGAAAGCCAGATCGCGCGCCGATGCGAGCGGGCTGTCGTCACGGCCTATCGGGAGCTGCGCCTGATCGGTTCGGACGACATGTCGGCGTTTCAGGCCTGCACGGCATTATACCGGATCCATCACCCGGAGTCCTCGATCAATGAGGCGCGGCGCCTGGTCGCGGAGTGGATCGACCATCACGTGGTCCAGGCGAAGACCGGACCGACGGATGGTTGCGCTTGCGACGATAACTGAGCCGTCCGCCTCCGATTCATTTCGTTCCGGCAGTTGGCGTGACGGCCTGCGGATAGGCGCGGGTCCTTTGTGCCGCAACCGCGAAGAGGCGGTTCATCCGGCACGATTCCGGTCATCGTTTCCGGGCACTGATCTCCCCCAACGCAACGGGCCGGAAATCCCACGCATCGACACCGACATCATATTGCCGGGGCAACGGCTTCAGCCGGCCATGGCTGTGCCCGTGCAGGTTCAGCGCGCCCTTCGCCATCCCGTTCCAGGTCCGGAACGCGTAATGGCACAGCACCAGGCGCGTGCCGTCCACCACCAGCTCGGCATAAGGCTGCACGCTCGTCCAGCCGGCCAGCGCGACGATCGCGGGGGGATCGTTGTTGCCCGTCACCAGGTGCTTGCGTCCGTGCAGCCGTTCCAACTGCGCCGCCGCGTCCGCGGGCGTCATCCGCAACGCGAAGTCGCCCAGGTGCCAGACGTCGTCGTCCGGCCCCACCACCCCGTTCCAGCGCGCTTCCAGCGCCGCGTTCATCGCCGCCACCGATCCGAACGGCCGCCGGTACAGCGACAACGCCCCGGCATGGTTGAAATGCGTGTCCGCGGTGAACCAGACCGTCATCCGGCGAAGAGTTCGGACGTGCCGTAGACCCGCGGCACCAACCCCTGTTCGGCCGCGTAACGCAGGCAGAGTTCGATGCCGGCGCGGTTCCGTTCCAGGCCATAGGGCAGCACGTCCGGCCCGACGATGCCGGCGAACCGAGCCTCGGCGCTGGGTTCGGTGGCGGCGGACTTGGCGGCGATGAACAGCGTCTCCAACTCGTCCGGCAACCACGGATGCGCCGCCACGATCCCGGTCTTCACGCACAGCAGGTGGTTGACCGGATAGGCGCCGGTGCGCCGATACCAGTCGGCTGCCGCCTGCATCGGATCGGCGATGACCGGCCGCACCAGCGCGGGGTCCAACCCGGCCAGCGCGATGCCCGCGTCGATCTCGCCGGCCAGCAGCATCGCCTTCAGGTCCTGCCCCGGCGCGATGCGCACGACGTTCGGCGGATCGGCGTATTCGGCGACATGCGCGTCCTCTTCGGTCACCCAGGTGATCGCGCGATGGTCGACGCCGTAATCGTCCAGCAGGATGCCGCGCAGCCAGATGCCGGTGGTCTGGGAGAACGCGCGCACGCCCACCCGCTTGCCGGCCAGGTCGCGCGGCCCGGTCACAGGCGAATCCCGCCGGCAGACCAGCGCCGCATGGTGGAACCCGCGCATCACCACGATCGGCAGCGCGACGATCGGCTTTCCATAGGCGTGCGCCTGCGCCAGCGTCGTCAGCGCGATCTCGCACAGATCGAAATCCAGCGTCCGCACCATGCGGCGGAAGGCGCGGGTGATGTTCGGAACGTCCTCGAAATTGAATCCCACCCGGTCGGACCGGACCGTCCCGTCCCGCAGCGCGCGGACATGCGGATAGGCGGCGAGGGCAGTGCGCAGCGTCAGACGGTCAGGCATGGCTTATCGATCTCCCCGCCGACGCTTCTACACAAGCCGGGCTTGGTTGACACGCCGCCGGATGGGCGGCTTGCTGCCGGCAACGGACCCACCGGCAACCGACCACCGGCAACCCACCAAGAGAAAATCCCCAAGAGGACATCCATGGAAATCGGCTTCAACCTGCCCATCAGCGGCCCCATGGCCACTGCCGAAACGATGGCGAACATCGCCCAGCTCGGCGAATCCCTCGGTTTCTCCTACCTGACGCTGACCGACCATATCGCGCTGCCCGATACCTCCACCCCCGGCTACCCGTACTCCACGACCGGCGAGTTCTATACGCCCGACCCCGGAAACCGCGTGGAGCAATTGACGACCGCCGCCTGGGTCGCGGCGAAGACCAGCAAGATCCGCATCGTCCTTGCGGTGATGGTGGTCCCGCACCGCCCGGCCGTGCTGGCATCCAAGCAGCTCTCCACCATCGACGTCCTCTCGGGCGGTCGGCTGGTCGTCGGCATCGGCGCCGGCTGGCTGCAGGTGGAGCTGGAAGCCGTCGGCACCACGCCCTTCGCCGAACGGGGCGCCGTGACCGATGAGTTCATGGACGCGATGCGTGCCATCTGGACCCAGCCGCGCCCGGTGTTCCACGGCAAATACACGCATATCGAGGGCCTGCTGACCGATCCGAAGCCGATCCAGAAACCCCACCCGCCGATCTGGGTCGGCGGCGAAAGCGGTCCCTCCATGCGCCGCGCCGCTCGGATCGGCGACGCCTGGTATCCGATCGGGACCAACAACGCGCATCTGCTGGACACGCTGCCGCGCCTGACCGCCGGGATCGCGAAGATCAGGGCGATGACCGCCGCGGCGGGACGGGACCCGGCCAAGATGGGGATCGTCTACCGGGTCAAGCGCCACGGCATGCCCGCACCGCTCGCTTCCGACGGCAACCGCAAGCTGTTCACCGGCACGGTCGCGAACACGATCGAGGACATCGCCGCGCTGAAGGAGATCGGCGTCACGGGCATCGATTTCGACTTCGAGGGCAAGGAGGCGGAGAAGTCCGCCGCCGACATGAAAAAATTCCACAATGAGGTCTTGTCTAGGATATAGGTCCGCACAACTTGCGGCTGCATGACCTATCCCGACACGGCGATCGCCGAACATGCCAAAGCCTTTGACCTTCACTGCCAGGGACGGATGCAGGAGGCGGAGGCAGCATACCGCGCCGCCCTGTCGATCGAGCCGGACCTGGCCGAAGGGTGGATGAACCTCGGTCTCGTGGCCATCAGCCGGAAGCGTTCCGAGGAAGCGCTGGGCTATCAGCGTGAGGCGCTGCGCCTTGACCCCGATAACGCCGACGCCCTGAACAACGCCGGCATCGCGCATTACACCCTGGGCAACGTCGCCGAGGCCGAGGCGTGCTTCCGCGGGGCGCTGCGCCTGAAGCCCGCGCATGGCAACGCGATGCTGAACCTCGGCTCGACGCGGCAACTGGCCAACGACGTCGACGACGCCATCGCTTGCTACCTCCAGGCCGAAAGCCTCGGCGTCGACCCCGCGCGGGTGAAGACCAACCTGGCGCTGGCGATGATGGAGCAGGGGCGGGCCGAGGACGCCGAGGCGCATTGCCGAGCCGCATTGGCGATCGCACCGACCAATGCCGAGGCGCATGCCAACCGCGCGATGGCGCTGCTGCTGCTGGGCCGGCTGGAGGAAGGCTGGAGCGAATACGAATCGCGCTGGGTGGTGGAGACCATGGGCCACCCGTTGCCGCCGCTGCCGAAGCCCCGCTGGATCGGCCAGGACGTCGCGGGGAAGACGGTGCTGCTCTATGCCGAACAGGGCTTCGGCGACGTGCTGCAGTTCAGCCGCTACGCCCCGATGGTCGCCGCCAGGGGCGCGCGCGTGGTGCTGGTGGTGCCGAAGCCGCTGCAGCGGCTGATGCGGACGCTGCACGGCGTGGCCGAGGTGCTGTCCGACGAAGACGAAGGGCTGCCGGAGTTCGACTACCACTGTCCGCTGATGAGCCTGCCCTTCGCCTTCAAGACGACGGTGGAGACGATCCCTGGCCCGCAGAGTTACCTCCACGCCGATCCCGCGGGCTGGGCGCCGTTCCTGGAGACGCTGCCGGGGCTGAAGGTCGGGCTGGTCTGGGCCGGCAAGTCGCGCACGGACCAGCCGCACGCGGTGGCGATCGACAAGCGCCGCTCGATGCGCCTGGCCGACATGGCGTCGCTGCTGTCGGTGCCCGGCTGCAGCTTCGTCTCGCTCCAGCTTGGTCCGCCGGCGCGGCAGATGGCGGGGCACGATGCGCTGGTCGACGTCTCCGATCGCCTCACAGACTGGAACGACACGGCGGAACTGATCGCCGGCCTGGACCTCGTGATCGCGGTCGACACCGCGGTGGCGCACCTGGCCGGGGCGCTGGGGCGGCCGGTGTGGATGCTGAACCGCTACGACACGTGCTGGCGCTGGTTTCAGCAGCGGGAGGACACGCCCTGGTATCCGACGATGCGGCTGTTCCGGCAGACCCGGAAGGGCGACTGGTCGGACGTGGTGGCGCGGGTGCGGGCGGCGTTGGCGGCGGCTGCCGGGGGATGGAGAGCCTGAGGGCTTTCCCCACTTTTACATGCTGTCCGGCTGCTACATGCTGTCCGGCTTCGCCTTCGCGGAGTATCTTCCCAGAATCTCCGCCAGCCGTGCGCGCGTGATCCCGGCCGCGGTCGACGGCCAGTCAACCGCATCCAGGCGCGCCACCATTTCGGCCAAGGCGGCGTCGTAATGGGCCCGGCCGCCCACCTCCCGAGCTTCCGCCTGAAACGTCGCCAGGCTGAACGCCGCGTCCTCCAGGACCAGGGCGTCGGGCAGGGGGGAGCCATCCAACAGCAGGAGCAGTCCTTCGCGAAGCCCGGCATCGAACCGGTCCCGCGCCGCGGCGTCCAGGCGCCGGCACAGCGACCGGCACAGGGCTCGTCGCTCCGCCTGCGTCGTCCGGTCGAGTTCGGTCAGCAGCGTCAGCAGGCGCCGGACCACGCCTGCCGCTTCGATCAGGTCGCCGCCGGCGATCCAGGCGTCGGGGCCGTCCGCGTCCAGGCGCGACAGCAGCAGGTCGGCCGCGGTCGACCGGGCGGCCAGCACCATCCTGTCGCCTTGTTCCGGCCGCGTCAGGGCGAACACCGTGGACGGCTCCGGCAGGCGCATCATCAGGAGGCCGAACAGACAGGCCAGCGCGGGCGGATGATCGGCGGCAACGGCCCGGATCACCGCCTGCACGCGCTCCCGCGGCGCCGGCAGCAGCACGGGCAACGAGGTCTGGCACAACGCCTCGATCGCCGGCGCCTGGCGCAGCACGGCGGCGACGATGGGTGCCAAGGCGCGGTAATGGGCCGTCGCCATCCCGGTGTCGCGCCAGCCCTCGGGCGGGCGGTCGGGATCGATCACCCGCGCGGCGGCTGGCCACAGGATGGTGCCGGCGACACGGACGAGGTCCTTGTCGGCGGTGTCCCGCCCCGCCAGGCGCGTTTCCACCTCGGCAAGGATCTCCGGGATCGCGGCGGCGACATGCGTGACGATCGGGCCCAGCGCGGAGCGGGGAATGGCCGGCATGCCCGGGCGCCAGGCCTTGGGCGGCAGGATGAGCGGATCGAACGGATAGAACAGCAGCCGCCTGATCCGCAGTCGCCGAGGCGGGCGCAGCACGTTCAGCCTCGGTCGCAGCGGACACAGTAG
>NZ_DASZTJ010000082.1:0-45600 GCF_035548235.1 Rhodopila sp. | reverse complement strand
TGGGCTTCACCGAATTGTCCGACGACGAACAGCGGATGTTCAAGCCGGTGCGCCAGCGCCTGGTGCGCACGCATCCGGTGACGGGACGCAAGTCGCTTTATCTATCGTCGCATATCGGCACGATCGTCGGCTGGCCGATGCCCGAGGCACGCGCCTTCATCCGCGACCTGACGGAGCACGCGACACAGCCGCAATTCACATATTCTCATAAATGGCGGCAATTCGACCTGGTCGTCTGGGACAATCGGGTCACCATGCACCGGGTGCGCCGCTTCGACGAAAGCCTGGTGCGGGACATGCGGCGCACGACGGTCGCGGGCGACAGCATGACCGCGGAGCAACTGGCCGCGTAGCCGCCGGATCAGACCACCACGCCCTGCATCGCGGTCGGGTGCACCCATTGCTCGACCGTCGTTCCGCGCAGGGTGATCGGTCCGTCCCGCACCGCCCCCAGCTTTTCCGCGACCCGCTGGGAGCGGATGTTCTCCTTGGCGATGAAACTGACCAGCCGGGGCCATCCGAACGTGGCGAGCACCCAGTCCTTGACGGCTGATGCGGCCTCCGTGGCGAAACCCCGGCCCCAGGCATGGGCGGCCAGCGACCAGCCGAGCTCCGGTTCAGGCCAGTCGGCCGGGTGGTAGATTCCGACGCGTCCGACGAATGCGCCGGCATGCTCGACGGCGAACATGCCGTAGCCGCGCAATTCCCAACTGCCCAAGAACGTCGCCATCGACGTCCAGCTCTCCTCGCGGCTGAACGCTCGGCCGGCGAGGAACCGCTGCACCTCGATATCCGCCATCATTTCGGCGTAAGCGTCCCAGTCGCCGGCCCGGAAGCCGCGCAGGACAAGACGCGGCGTCCGGAGGATTGGAACCGGCAACCGCGTGCTACTTCCTGGCGGCCTTCGCGCCCGCCTTGCGGACCACGGCCTCACGGGTGGCCATCGGCGTGCAGACCGAGATGCTGGCAGGGATCAGGTCCTTTCCCGCGGCATAGTCGCTGAGTTCCGACGTGCCCTTCAGCGCCAGGACCTCATGGAACATCATTCCGTTGCGCGCGCAGAAATCTCCGCCGATCTCGCTGCCCTGCCGCGACATCGCGTTCGCCAGGTCGGTCACGAACCGGTCATGCTCGGTTTGCCCCAGCCGGCCATAGCGATGCTGGAAATACGCAGCGACCTGCCGCTCGTTCGCCTGGAGCTCCGGCTGGTAGCGGCGGATGAACGCGTTATATTGCGTGTCGTCATGACAGCCGGTGGCCAGCACCATCAGTTCGCTGCGCAGCGCCTGGATCTCGAACGTGGACTGGTCCGACAGCGAGGTGCAGGGGCGCGCGGCGAACGCGGACTGGGACGCGATCAGGCTGAAGGCGGCAAAGGCGGTGACCAGGCGGCGCATGTCTTTCCTCTCTAGGCTGCTACGAGATAAGAATCGGACGGGATCGAGCGTGGAGTGACCCAGTCCGTGCTCTACCCGAGAATGAGCTGTACTACCATACCTGTTTCCTATCAATTTTTTAACGGTCAGTGTTCACAGACACTGACCGGTACGTCGTGTAATGCATTGACAAAACTACTCCTGCCCGAGCCTCACGAGCAGTTGATCGCCCCGTTGCTATCTGTCTCCCTGCCTCCGGCCGCCGGAAGAGGCGGCGGCTGACGCCATGTCCCCGGTGTGCTACGGGCGCGGGAGATGAAAATCGCTCTCGCCAGCACCCATTACGCCTTGGGCAGCCTCATCGCCGGCTGCCTGGTACTGACCTTGAAGGCTGCCGCCTGGTGGGTCACCGGCAGCGCGGCGCTGTATTCGGATGCGGCCGAGAGCATTGTCAACGTCGCCGCCAGCCTGATCGCCTTCGCGGCGCTCCGCTTCGCCTCCCGCCCGGCCGACGCGAACCATCCATACGGACATGACAAGGCGGAGTTTTTCGCCGCGGTCATCGAGGGGGTGCTGATCATCCTCGCGTCCCTGATGATTTTCCGGGAGGCATGGGATGCCTACCAGCACCCCAGGACCCTGGGCCTGCCCTTGCAGGGGGTCGCACTGAACGCCGCGGCGACGGCGATCAACGCCATTTGGGCCTGGGTGCTGACCGGCGCGGGCAAGCGGCTGCGTTCCCCGGCCCTGCAGGCGGACGGGCGGCACATCGCGGCCGACGTGGTGACCTCCATCGGCATTGCGGTCGGGTTCCTGCTGGCGATTTCCACCGGCGACCAGGTCCTGGACCCGATCCTGGCCGCGGCCACGGGGGTGTATGTCCTGTGGTCGGGGACGCGGATGATCTCCGCCTCGGTCAGCGGGCTGATGGACGCGGCGCCGGAGCCGGCGGTGGTCAACCGGATCCGGGAACTGGTGGCCGAAAGCGCGACCGGGGCGCTGGAGGCGCACGATCTGCGCACCCGTCACGCCGGGCGGCTGACGTTCCTGGAGTTTCATCTCGTCGTGCCGGGCAACATGACGGTGGCGGCCGCGCATGCGATCTGCGATCGCATCGAGTCCGCGCTGAAGGCCGAGATGGACCACCTGATGATTACGATCCATGTCGAACCGGAGGAGAAAGCGAAACAATGTGGCGTACCGGTGCTATGACACTGGCTTACCGCGATTTTCACTCGAAATTACAACCCTTGATTGCTTTACCGCTCCTTGACACGTGTTTGGCGGATAGCTAGAACCCTGATCTTCCGCTGATGACACGGGGATTTCGGGTTCACGGTCCTTTGTCGTCGGCTCTTCAACCCTGACGAACGAACGAGAATGGCGAACACTGCATCCGCGCGGAAGCGCATTCGACAGACGGCAACCCGAACGGCGCGCAACCAGGCCCGTAAGTCCCGGATGCGTACGTTTGTGAAGAAGGTCGAGTTGGCCATTGCCAGCGGCGACAAGGCCGCGGCGCAGACGGCTCTAAGGGCTGCGCAGCCCGAGATGCAGAGGGCGCGAGGCAAGGGCGTGGTGCATGCCAACACGGTGGCGCGCAAGCTTTCCCGCTTGTCGTCCCGGATCAAGGCGCTGCCCGGCGCCTGACCCGTCCCGCGAACCGGCGCCAGGCCGGTTCGCCTTCCTACGCAATATTGGCCGATACTCCGCCTGATCCAGTCATGGCGGCGGCAGGCCTATTGCGTTATTGAAACGCCCCGCTGATGACAATAGTCAGCCGGGTGTTTATTTCCATACATCATACTCTATTTGAGTAATCTTCTATCTTTTCTTTCCATTGTTTTATCCGGAGCGAGTTTCCCATTGCCTCGAATTTAAAGTCTGACATACTCGGACGTGTCAGCGGGACGGACGCAATCAAAACGAAATTCCCTGTGATGGGGAGGGGGCTTAGTCCGCGCCTTGACCAAATTGAAGACTTGCCAACGGTCGGCATAGACGGCCGAAAGAAAACGTGTGTCCTGGCTACGGCCGCAGCGTGGGGGAGTTCTTGGATGACGACAACCGATCCGGAAACCCTCGAACAGACCCAGCTTTCCGCACAATGGGGCCGGATTCGAGGGCGCCTTCAGACCGAGGTCGGAGACGTCGAATACCGAACGTGGCTGCGCCAAATGAGCCTCGGCGTTCAGGACGGCGATGAACTCACCATCTATCTACCGACCCGCTTCCTGCGCGACTGGGTCTCCAGCCGCTACGGCGACCGCCTGCGCGCGCTGTGGCAAGCCGAAAGCCCCGCCGTCCGACGTGTCGACATACGCGTCGGTGAAGGCCGCGATATTGCCCTGGCCGAACCGTTGTCGACGCACCCGGTGCTGCCTCAGCCCGAGGAAACGGCGCCCGCCGCGAACGGACGCCACGTCGCGGCCCTTCGCCCCGCCCCGATCCGCACCGAACAGCCGATGGATACCACGCCTGCGTGGAGCGACGACCGCATCGTCGAGCCGCGTCCGGACATCGCAGCACCGCTCGACCCGCGCTTCACATTCGCAGGCTTCGTCGTCGGCAAACCCAACGAATTTGCATACGCATGTGCTCGGCGTGTCGCCGAAATGCCGTCAAGCCCCGGCTTCAACCCCCTGTTCCTCTATGGCGGTGTGGGGTTGGGCAAGACCCATCTGATGCATTCGATCGCCTGGGAATTGACCGATCGGACCACGCGACCGGTCTCGGTCGCCTATATGTCGGCCGAAAAGTTCATGTACCGCTTCATCGCCGCCATCCGCAGCCAGGCCACGATGGAGTTCAAGGAAAACCTGCGCAGCGTCGACGTGCTGATGATCGACGACCTGCAGTTCCTGATCGGGAAGGAGAACACGCAGGAAGAGTTCTTCCACACCTTCAACTACCTCGTCGAGCAGGGCAAGCAGATCGTCGTGTCCGCCGACAAATCCCCCTCCGACCTCAATGGGTTGGAGCATCGGCTGCGCACGCGGCTCGGATGCGGCATGGTGGCGGACCTGCATTCCACCACCTACGAACTCCGGATTTCGATCCTGGAGGCGAAGGCCAGCCGAGCGGGATGTCCCGTGCCGGCAAAGGTGCTGGAATTCCTGGCGCACAAGATCACCTCCAACGTGCGGGAACTGGAGGGCGCGTTGAACCGGTTGGTCGCGCACGCGAACCTGTTCAACCGCACTATTTCGTTGGAAACGACACACGAGGTTCTGCACGATATCCTCAAGGCGCACGACCGCAAGGTGACGATCGAGGAGATCCAGAAGAAAGTAGCGGAACATTATTCGATTCGCCTGACCGATATGTCCTCTGCCCGCCGCGCCCGCGCCGTCGCGCGGCCGCGCCAGGTGGCGATGTATCTGGCGAAACAATTGACCAGCCGCTCACTGCCCGAGATCGGCCGCAAGTTCGGCAACCGCGACCACACCACGGTGATGCACGCCGTCAGTCGCGTCAGCGAACTGATGGAGCGCGACGGAACATTCGCGGAAGATGTGGAGTTGCTTCGACGCTTGCTGGAAGCGCAATGATCGTCCGGGAAACCAGCTAACCTGCTCCAGCCGGACCGGCGGACTCATCGATGCCGCCGGTCCGGCTTGTATCACCCGTTCCTACCTTTCCCCCTCAATACTCATCGTGCCGCCGCACCCAACTCATGGTCCCGGTGCTCTCGTTCCGCCCCTTGGGTACCAGGTCCAGCCAGTTGAACGCCCCTATCAGCAGTTCGGCCCCCCGGTGGTAGGTCGAGTAGCTGTGGTAGATGGCCCCATCCTCCTTCACGAAGACGCTCACCCCAAACATGTCCTGGCTGCGCTGGATCACCGTGCCGTAATTGTAGATCGCACGGCCGGCGGCAATCTCCTCCGGCGTGAACGACACACCGAAATCGAAGTTGAAGTCGCTGCCGTGGGAGGAGACCCAGGGGAACGTCCAGCCCATCCGGTCCCTCACCTCCTCGATCCGCCGCAGCGGCACGCGTGAGACCGCGGCGAACGCCAGGTCCGCATGCTCGAAATGCTGCCGCGCCGCGTCGATATGATCGGAAACAAAGGAGCAGCCTGGGCAAATGTGCTCCGAACCTGGCGTCAGCATGAAATGGTAGATGGCAAGCTGGCTGCGGCCTCGGAACAAGTCTCCGAGGGAGCATCGACCCTCGGGGCCTTCGAAAACATAGGGCTTCTCGATCTTCTCCCACGGCATCTGCCGGCGCTCGGCGCGCAGCGCGTCGAGCGCGTGGGTCATCGCACGCTCCTTCGCGAGAAGCGTCTTGCGGGCCTCGATCCATTCTTCATGTGAAACAACTGCATGGTCCATGGTCGCTCTCCTTGGGTTATCGGTTCGCGATGCCGAAAGCGAGCTTCAGCCAGGGTGGCAGATGAAAGAAGCTCATCAGCGCATACATCGCCGCCATCCCGTCGATCGGCAGACTAGACCCCGAGGCACAGAACGGCATCGGCGACGCATCCTTCGCCGCGATCCACGCCATGACCGCGAAGGTCGGCGATGCCGCGAGGGTGAGCCATCTGGCCCAACCTCCCGTCTGCACCATTTGAGGACGTTGTCATCATCCGTCTCCCGATCGATTGTCGGCTGACCGGGAGGTAAGCCAAGGCAAACGCGGAATGAGAGTGACAAGTGTGGCGGGATTTCTTCGATGGACTCGCTGATAACCGCTGCGGCACGGGCGCTCGCGGCGGGTGATCCGCTGGCGGCGCTGAAGCGGGTCGCCCTGCGCGACGACCCGCCGGCGCTGGCGCTACGCGGCATCGCCATGGCCCAGCTCGGCGACCTGGCGCGAGCGAAGGACCTGCTGCGCCGCGCCGCGCGCGGCTTCGGTTCGGACGAGGCGACGGCCCGAGCGCGGTGCGCCATCGCCGAAGCCGAGATCGCGCTCGTGTCGCGCGATCTGGGCGGACCGACCCGGACGCTGGGCGCGGCGCGGAGGGTGCTCGAAGCGCGGGGCGACCGGGCGAACGCGGCGCATGCCGGCTATCTCGAAGCCCGGCGGCTTCTCCTGATCGGGCGTCTCGACGAAGCCGAGCGGACGCTGGACATGCTCGATGCCGATGCGCTGCCGCCGGCGTCGCGGGCAGGATATTGGTTGGTCGCCGTCGGCGTCGCGATGCGGCGCATCCGGGCGGAGGCGGCCCGCGCCGCGCTCGACCGGGCCGCGCATGCCGCGCGCCAGGTCGCGATCCCCGCCCTCGCGTCCGAGGTGGAGCGAGCGGCACAGGCGCTCGATGCACCCGCCGCGCGGATGATCACGCACGCCGGCACCCAACCGCTCAGGCTCCCCGCGATCGAGGCCTTGGTCGACTCGGGCGCGCTCCTGATCGATGCATGCCGCCTGGTCGTCCGCGCCGGTCCGGTCATCGTTCCGCTTGCCGGCCGTCCGGTGCTGTTCGCCCTCGCCCGGGCCCTCGCCGAGGCGTGGCCCGGAGACGTCGCGCGAGGGACGCTGATCGCGTGCGCGTTCCGGGGCCGCGACGCGGACGACTCGCACCGCGCGCGGCTGCGCGTCGAAATCGGCCGGCTGCGCAAAACGCTCGGACCCGTGGCCGAACTGACCGCGACCAGCCGGGGCTTCGTGCTGAAGCCGCGCAAGACGCGGACGGTCGCGGTGCTCGCGCCCCCGGTCGAGGGCGACCACGCCGAGGTCATGGCCCTGCTCGCGGACGGGGAAGCGTGGTCGAGTTCGGCGCTGGCGCTGGCGCTGGGCGTCAGCCCCCGCACCACGCAGCGCGCGCTGGAAGCACTGGCCGACGCTGGCCGGGTCGAATCCTTCGGCCGCGGTCGAGCGTGCCGGTGGATGGCGCCGAACGTGCCGGGTTTCCCGACAAGCTTGTTACTCCCAGCCCCGCTGGCGCGCGGGTAGCGTGCGGGCATGAAACGCACAGACGCTGAAATCCTCCGCGAATACGGTCCCTTCCCCGAGGTCGATGGCGTGCATGGGGTCAGTTTCGACGGGCAACGGGTCTGGTTCGCCTCCGGCAACAGGCTGAACGCGCTCGATCCCGAAGGCGGCGGCATCGTCGGCTCGCTGGATGTGGCGGCGGACGCGGGAACGGCGTTCGATGGACGCCACCTGTACCAGATCGCCGAGGCCACGATCCGGAAGATCGACCCCGGGACCGGCAAGGTGCTGGCGACCATCCCGGCACCCGCCGGCGGGGTTTCGGGCCTTGCCTGGGCCGAGGGGGCGCTTTGGGTCGGCGAGTACCGCGCTCGGAAGATCCATCAGGTCGACCCGGAGACCGGGGCCGTGCTTCGCACCATCGAATCCGATCGCTTCGTCACCGGCGTCACCTGGGTCGACGGCGAGTTGTGGCACGGCACCTGGCAGGACGAGACCAGCGACGTCCGGCGCATCGATCCACGGACGGGAGCAGTGATCGCGCGCCTGGACATGCCGCCGGGAGCCGGCGTTTCCGGGCTGGAATCGGATGGGGGCGACCGGTTTTTCTGCGGCGGCGGGAACAGCGGGAGGCTGCGCGCCATCCGCCGCCCGAGGCGTGCGGACGCAGCCTCTTGAGCGGAACACATCGTTCCGTTGTCAGCCGGCGGTGGTGACGGCTACCGTTGTCCGTCCGCGTGCGGACGGGTCCGGCTGAAGGGTACACCACGATATGAGTCAAGAACGCGCTTTCGTCCTCGGCGGCGGCATTGTCGGGGCCTGTTGTGCGTTGGCCCTGCTGCGCCGCGGCTTCGACGTCACGCTGGTCGAGAAGGACCGGCCCGGCTACGGCGCGACCTTCGGCAACTCCGCCAGCATCGGCCTCGCCTCCGTGCCGCCTTTGGGCATGCCGGGGATGATGCGCGACGTGCCCAAGATGCTGCTCGACCCGATGCATCCGCTGGTGATCCGGTTGGGGTTCCTCGGCCGCTCGCTGCCCTGGCTGATGCGGTTCCGCGACGCGCTGGCGCCGGCGCGGGTGGAGGCGATCGCCGGCGCGCGGGCGGCACTGCTGTCGCGGGCCGGGACGGAGTACGAGTCGCTGCTGGCCGAGATCGGTCGCCCCGACCTGATCTCCACGACCGGGCTGATCCAGGCCTATCAATCGACGGAAGCGTTCCGGAACGCCAAGGGCGGCCTGGACCTGCGCCGGCGCCACGGCATCGAGGTCGTGGAACTGCTGGGCCCGGCGCTGCATGAGTTGGAACCGGCGCTGTCCGATCGGGTCGTCGCCGGCGCCTATTTCCCGATCGTGCAGACCGTGGTGAACCCGCTGCACCTGACCGAGGCGATCGTGGACACCTTCCGCCAGCGTGGCGGGCGGCTGTTGACCGAGACCGTCACCGGCTTCGAAACCGGCCCTGCCGGCGTGACCCGCATCGTCACCAATGCCGGCCGCCACGACTGCGACCTGGTCGTGGTCTCCGCCGGCGCGTGGTCCCGCGACCTGGTGGCCATGCTGGGCGAAGCGGTGAACCTGATCCCCGAACGCGGTTATCACGTGATGATCGAGGACGCGCCGCATTTGCCGAAAGTCCCGCTGGTGTCCGGCGATCACAACGTCTCGGTGGTGACGCTCAACACCGGCCTGCGCATGACCACGATGGCGGAACTCACGGCGATCGACGCCCCGCCGGACCATCCGCGCGCAGAGCGGATCTTCCGCGCGGCGGCGGGGATGCTGCGGGGGTTGGAGGTGCACGTCGCCTCCCGCTGGGTCGGCTCACGCCCTTCGACGCCCGATTCGCTACCGGTGATCGGACGGTCGAAGCGGCATCGGAACGTGATCTTCGCCTTCGGCCACGGGCATCTTGGGGTCACGTTCGGCGCGGTGACCGGAACGGTCGTCGGCACGCTGGCACGCGACGAAACGCCGAACCTGGACATCGCGCCATACCGGCCGGACCGGCGCTTTGACGGGTCGCATCTGGCGGCTTAGCCGCCCGGCGGTGACGGTTCCCCCCTAAACGGCCCCCCAGGCAGCCCCCTAGGCACCTCCCTCAGGCAGCCTCTGTCGCGTCGTCTCCCGGATGCCGGCCGGCCCGCTGCGGCAGGACCACCAGGCAGCCGATGATGAACACCGTGATCATCAGTGAAGCGAGCGGCCGGCTCAGGGCCAAGCCGCCATGCGCCACGGGCTTGTCGAGGAAATCGCCCACCGTGGCGCCCAGTGGCCGCGTCAGGATGAAGGCGGCCCAAAACAGCACGACACGCGAAACCTGGGTCCGGAGATAGAAGCCAAGCAGCACCAGGAGCCCGGCTCCAAACAACGCGGCGCCGCCGCCATAGCCGAGACCTCCGGTATCGGCCGCCCAGTCACCCAAGGCCGTGCCGAGGGTCTGGGAGAAGGTGATCGCAAGCCAGTAGAACGCCTCGGCGCGAGGCGTGGTGATCGTCCGCACCGAAATCGTGCCCTCCACCCGATACCAGCAGGCAAGCGACGCCAACAGGCAGCAGAGCAGCAGCGTGGAGCCGCCGGTATACCCGATGCCCAACGATCGGTCCGCGAAGTCGGCCATGGTCGTGCCGAATGTCGTGGAGGCGATGATGGTTGCCCAATAGAGCAGCGGATGAAAGCGCGGGGCCCGGATCTGCGCCGCGACCAGCACCGCGAGGAGCAAGGCGAACAGTGCGGTTCCGGCGAGGTATCCCCAACCGAGGGTCATCGTGACGGTGTCGCCTCCCGTCTCGCCAAGCGTCGTGGCGGCGATCTTGATGACCCAGAACGTCAGCGTCACCTCGGGGACCTTGCTCAGTCCATGCAGCCGATTGTCCATGGCGGAGTCCTTGTCACGAGCGTTGCGAGACCCGGCGCAAGCAGGTCCACGCCAAAGAGAGGGCGAGGCCGGTGAACAGGACCGGCCCGCGCCAGGGCCGAAGCCGGAAAGGCCGTCCGGGCTGGTGTCGGTCCATGAATGGCGTTCACAGAATTGTAGTATTTATTACTGTAACCGGCACAGCGTATTGAATACTACACAAACCTGGCTGAAAGACCCTGGCTGTGGCCGATCGACATCACGATTCCGCGACCCTGCGTGAGCCGTTCGAGACCCGCCTCGCCCGCCCTGGCCCCGAGTTCGGGTCGACCGTGTGCGGCCATCCTCGGCACGCCGCGCCAGGTCTGGTTGCCGGCCAACGAAAAAGGGCGGGATCAACCCGCCCTTTCGTCACAAGACCCGGTCGTGGCCGCGTCAGTTGTTGTTCCGGTTGCCCAGCAACTGAAGCAGCAGCATGAACAGGTTGATGAAGTTCAGGTACAGGCTCAGCGCGTCATACACGCTGCGCTTGGCCGCGCCCTGGGGGCCGTCGGCATAGGCGAACTGCAGGTAGCTGCTCTTGATCCGCTGCGTGTCATAGGCCGTCAGGCCGGTGAACACGACCACGCCCATGATGCTCAGCGCGAACTGCAGGGCGCTGGACTGCACGAAGAAATTGACCAGGCTGGCGATGATGATGCCGAACAGGCCCATCATCATGAAGCTGCCCACCCGGGTCAGGTCGGATCGCGTCGTGTAGCCATACAGGCTGGTCGCACCGAAGGTCGCGGCGGTGATGAAGAACACCCGCACGATCGATTCCTGCGTGTAGATCAGGAAGATGTTGACCATGCTGGCGCCCATCGCCACGCAGAATGCCCAGAACAGGCCTTGCGCGGCCGAGACCGACAGCCGGTTCACCCCCAGCGACAGCACCAGCACGAAGGCCAGCGGCGCGAAGATGGAGATCATCGCCAGCGCGCTTGCCTGGTGCACCATGCCCATCGGGGTCTGCACCAGCGGGTAGAACGCGTTCAGCAGCGACGTATTGGCGATCGCATAAGCGACAACGCCAGTCAGCAGAAGGCCGGACGCCATCCAGTTGTAGACCCGCAGCATATATGCCCGCAGGCCAGCATCGAATACCGCCGCGGTCGTCGCGGACGTCCGAGGATAGGCACCGAATTGCGGACTAAACGCCATGTTCCTTTTCCTTTCGAGCGAGCGCCCGTTCCCACGGATGCCCGGTTTGGTTCCTCCGTTCGTCCGCCGCCGGCATCCGGGGGATGAGGCGAGAGGGACCGGAGGGCAGCTTCACCACGGGGCGAGCAAGGCTCGTGCCCGCGCTACTCGTTCCTCAAGAGCGGCGCAGGCCTTGCCCGCAGTGCAGCCGATGTCCCAGCATAACCGAACACGAGCATAATAGCGAGCGCTCCCATAAGCGTGTAAATGAGCGTTGCAGGCAGGAAAATCCAGTCCGTGTGCAGAATGTAATGCATGACGCCGTAGCTCGCGGCTGACCCCACCAGCGCGGCGATCAGGCCCGCCACCAGCCCCAATATGCCGAACTCGGTCAGCCACGCCGCGCGGATCTGCGCGCGCGTCGCGCCCAGGGTCTTGAGGATCACCGCCTCCCGCACCCGGCGGCGCTGGCCGGCGGCGATGGCGCCGACCAGGACGAAGGCGCCGGCCAGCAGGGTGACGCCGCCCGTGATGCTGAGCGCCGCGGCCACCTGGTTCAGCAGGCCGGCGAGCGCCCCCAGCACGTCCCGCACCCGGATGCCGGTCACGTTCGGCAGCACGTCGGTCACGGCCCGCAGCAGCGCGCCCTCTTCCGCCCTCGGCAGCTTGACGGTGGCGATGTTGGAATGCGGCGCGTGCGCCAACAGGCCGGGGCTCGCGACCATGAAGAAGTTGATGCCCAGCGTCCGCCAGTTGATGTCGCGCAGGCTGGCGACTTTCAGGTCGACGTCGCGGCCCAGGACATTGACCCGGATGACGTCGCCGACCCGCACGCCCCAACCCTGCGCGAGGCCGGCGTCGAATGACACCAGCGGCGGTCCGTCATAAGTCGGCGGCCACCAGTGCCCGGCGACCAGCCGCGTGCCGGCGGGCGGCATGGCGGCATAGGTCAGGCCGCGGTCGCCGCGCAGCGCCCAGGCGGTGTCGGGCGTGGCCTTCACCTGGTCCACCGGCACGCCCTTCACCGCGACGACGCGCGCACGCAGGGACGGAACGATGTGCATCTCGGGCCGGCCGGGCTGGGTGGCGACGATCTTCTCGAAGGCCGGTGCCTGGTCGTTCTGGATGTCGACGAAGAAGAAGCTGGGCGCGTTCTCGGGCAACTGGTCCTGGATCTGCCGTGCCATGTTGCCCTGGATCAGCGCCACTGCCGCCAGGGTCGACAGGCCCAGCCCGGCGGACAGCAGCATCAGCGGGGTCGGTGCGCCGGGCCGGTGCAGGTTGGCGATGCCAAGCCGCGCCGCCGGACCGCCCACGCCGCCGGCCATCCGGGAACCACGCATCACCAGCCATCCGCCCGCACGGAACAGCACCAGGGTCGCCAGCGCGGCGAGGCAGAACCAGAGGGCGAATCGCCGATCGCCCGAAGCCAGGATGGTCAGTGCGACCAGCGCGCCGCCCAGCAGGACGTTCACGATGACCAGCGGCCAGGACGGCCTGGTGCCCTCCGGGATCAGCCCGTCCCGGAACAGCGCGCCGCCGGGGATCCGCGCGGCCCGGCCCAGCGGCCAGAGCGCGAAGCAAAGCGCGATCAGGATGCCGAACCCGGCCGCCAGGGCCAGCGGCAGCGGATAGACCCCGGCGACCGGCGGCACCGGCAGCAGGCCGGACAGCAGGCCGGAGGCAGCCATCGGCAGGATCGCGCCGATCAGCAGCCCCGCCACGATGCCCACGCAGGCCAGCGCCAGGACCTGGATCAGGCACACCGCGAAGACCAGCGCGGGCGACGCGCCCAGGCAGCGCAGCGTCGCGATCGTCCGAGCGCGGGCGTCCAGCCAGGCCCGCACGCCATTGGCCACGCCGATGCCGCCGACCAGCAAGGAGGTCAGGCCGACCAGCGTCAGGAACAGCGCGATCTGGTCGATGAACCGCGTCACGCCCGGCGCCGCGTCGCCGGGGTCGCGTACCCGCCATCCCTGACCCGGAAACCGGTCCGGGATCGCCGCCGCGATCGCCGCCGGATGGGGCGCCGTCAGCCGCACCGCGTACCGCACCATCGCGCCGGGCGCCAGCAGGCCGGTGGACCCCAGGTCGGCGGCACTGATCAGCACGCGCGGCCCCAGGATCGACGCCGTTGCCACGCGGTCCGGCTCCGCCGTCAGCACGCCGGCGATATGGAAGGTCGCGGTTCCCAACCGGACGCTATCCCCCCGTTTCAGGCCCAACCGGTCGAGGACGATCTGCTCGACCAGCATGCCATGATCGGCGAACGCCGCCGGCAAGGTCTGGGATGGGTCGATCCCGGCCGTCCCGACCAGGGGCCATGCGGCGTCGACCGCTTTCAAATCGACGAGTTGCCGCTGTCCCGCCGACCGGCCCGACGGCGGCGCCACCAGGATCGAGCGCATCTGCACGACTTCCGACGTCCGCGCGCCCTGTCCCGCCAGCCACTGGCGCAACGCCCCCGGCACGGGTTCGGGTCCGGTATCGATGGCCAGGTCTCCGCCCAGCAATGCGCGCCCGTCAGCGGCCAGGCCGGCGTTCACGGCCGCACGCAGCGACCCGACCGCGGCGATGACGGCCACGCCCAGCGCCAGGCACAGGACCACGATCCATAATCCGCGGACGCCGCCGCGCAGTTCCCGCCGCGCGAGCCGGAACGCCAGCGTCACGCGGCGACCGCCTCGGCGACGCGGCCGTCGGCGATATGGACCTGCCGGTCGCAGCGGGCGGCAAGACCCGGATCGTGGGTGATCAGCAGCAGCGTCGCACCGGTGCGGGCGCGCATGGCGAACAGCAAGTCGATGACCTGCTCGCCCGTCGCCTGGTCCAGGTTGCCCGTCGGTTCATCCGCCAGCAGCAAGCCCGGTTCGGGCGCGAACGCTCGGGCCAGCGCCACGCGCTGCTGCTCGCCGCCCGACAATTGTCCAGGCAGATGTATCAGCCGATGGCCGAGCCCGACGGAGTCGAGGGCGGAGCGGGCGCGGGACGCGGCGTCGCGGATGCCGGCAAGTTCCAGGGGAACCGAGACGTTCTCCAGCGCCGTCATGGTGGGGATCAGGTGGAAGGCCTGGAAAACGATGCCGATCCGCTCCCGCCGCAGCTTCGCCAGCGCGTCCTCGGTCATGTCCGTGACGGTCTGGCCGTCGACGGTCACGCTGCCGCCGGTGGCCCGTTCCAGCCCCGCCAGCACCATCAGCAGGCTGGTCTTGCCGGAGCCCGAGGGGCCGACCAGCGCCACGGCCTCGCCTTTGGCGATGTCGAGATCGACCCCGCGCAGGATGTGGACGGGCCCCGCAGCGGATGGGACGGTGAGGGTGAGGCCCCTGATCCGCACGAGCGGTTCGGCCAAAGGGGCGGAGGAAGGAAGGGCGTGCGGCGTGGCGTCCATCGGCGCTGTATATTGGGCGGCACGGCGCGGGCGGAAGACCTAGCGGACGAGTAAGGTGGGCCAATCCGCCGGCAAGTCCGTCCGGCAAATCCACCGGGATCAAACCGTCACGGAAAGTCCGTCGGTTAAGTCCACCGGCACACCCCACCGGCACACCCCATATGATGGTGGCGTGCCGGCGTCCGGGCAGTGCCGCTCATGCGATGACAGGAGGTTGGCTTGGGATTTGTCGCAGCGGCGTTCAGGGGACGTTTCTGGCTTGCCCTGGGGTGCGGGCTGGCATTCGCGTCCCCCGCGTTTCCGGCCGAACCCCGTCTGCTGGTCCTGGGCGACTCGCTGTCCGCCGGCTACGGGCTGCCCCACGACCAGGGGTTCGAGGTGCAGTTGCGGGAAGCCCTGAGGAAAGCCGGCCACGACGTGCGGATCATCGATGGGGCAGTGTCCGGCGACACCTCGGCGGGCGGCCTGGCACGGCTCGACTGGACGCTGGGCGGGGACGACGGCGATCCCAAAGGCGCCGACGCGGCGATCGTGGAGCTTGGCGCCAATGACGGGCTGCGGGGGGTCGACCCCAAGGACATGGAGGCGAACCTGACCGCGATCCTCGACGACCTGGCGAAACGGGGGATTCCGGTGCTGCTCACGGGGATGTACGCGCCGCCCAATCTCGGGCCGGACTATGAAAAGGCATACCGAGCGGTGTTCGACCGGCTGGGGAAGCGGCCAGGGGTGCTCTACGATCCGTTCTTCCTGGAAGGCGTGGCGACCATCCCCGCCTTGAACCAGGCGGACGGCATGCACCCGAACCCCGAGGGCGTGCGCCGCGTGGTTGCGCGAATCTTGCCCCTGGTGGAAAAACTGCTGGCGGAGATCAAACCGGGATAGGTGGCCAGATGAGATTGTTCGTGGCTCTCGACCTGCCCTGGACCCTGCGGGAACGGCTGGCCGTCCTGGCCAGTGCCGGGATCGCGGGCGCGCGCTGGGTGCCCCCCGAGAACTACCATCTGACGCTGCGCTTCATCGGCGAAACCCCCGGCCATCGCGCCGAGGAGATCGACCTGGCGCTGAGCGGCCTGCGGGCGCGCGGCTTTTCCCTGACGCTCGCGGGGGTGGGGACCTTCACCAAGGCCGGGCGCAGCACGGCGCTTTGGGTCGGCGTGGAGCGGAACCCGCAATTGGACCACTTGCAGACCAAGATCGAAACCGCCTTGCAGCGCTGCGGGTTGGAACCGGAGCGGCGGCGCTTCCAGCCGCATGTGACGCTGGCGCGCCTGGACAACGCGCCGGAGGGCAAGGTCGTGTCGTTCGTGCAGGCCCATAACCTGTTCCGCGCCGACCCCATGCCGGTGGAGCACTTCACGCTGTTCAGCTCCCAGCTTGGGAAAGAGGCATCTGTCTATACGCCCGAGGTGGAGTACGAACTGGCATAGAGGCCGATGCCGAGCGGCGCCGATCGTGCCCCTTGATCGCGTCCCTCCGCCGTGGCCCGGCCTGGCAGGGCCACGGCGCGGAAGGAAGTCACCATCCATGCCGGTCGGTATCAGATGATCCGCGACGTCACGGCCGGAATTTCGGTGGCCGGCCTGTTGCTGCCGTCCGCCATCGCCTATGCCGGCATCGCCGGGCTGGCGCCAGGGCACGCCATCGTCGCCACCATCGCCGGACTTGCCGCCTATGCGGCGCTGGGGCGCAGCCGGTTCGCCATGGTCGCCCCGACTTCGTCCTCGGCGGCCATCCTGGCGGCCTTGCTGCTGTCGGAACAGGTGCAGGGGAGCAACGCCGCCTCGGTGACGGAAGCAGCGGTGCTGGCAGCCGGCCTTTGCTTCGTGGCGGCGGGCGTGGCGCAGCTTGGCGTGCTGGCCAGCTTCATCTCCCGTCCGGTCCTGCGCGGCTTCACGCTTGGCATCGCCATCACCATCACGGTGAAGCAGCTTCCCGCCATCACCGGCGTGCAGGACGGACGGGCCGATACCCTGCCCCTGCTCTGGCACCTGCTGCTCGCCCTGCCCTCCTGGCGCCTCGGCGCGGTGCTGCTGGGGGTCGCCGCGCTGGCCGCGATCCTGCTGATCCGGCGATACAGCCGCCTTCCGGCGCCCGCCCTCGTCCTCGCCGCCGGCGTGGGGTTGAGCGCCGCGGCCGACCTGCCGGCCCATGGCGTCGCCCTGGTGGGCGCGCTGCCGGTGCAGTGGCCGCACCTCGCCTGGCCCGACCTGTCCCCCGCTGGCTGGAGTGGCGTGGCGGAACTGGCGGCCCCCCTGTTTCTGATCCTCTTCGCCGAATCCTGGGGGTCCATCCGCGGCTTCGCGCTGCTGCACGGCGACAGGATCATGGTGAACCGCGAACTGGTGGCGTTGGGCTGCGCCAACCTGCTGTCAGGGATCGCGCAGGGGATGCCGGTCGGCGCCGGATTTTCCGCCTCCGCCGCTGCCGAGACGGCGGGCGCCCGGACCCGGATGGCGGGCGTGGCCGCCATGGCCGCCATGCTGGTGCTGGCCGTCTGGGGCCGAACGCTCATTGCTTTGCTGCCCATGCCGGTGCTCGCCGCGATCGTCATCGCGTCGCTCGCCCATGCCCTCGACCCGGCCCCGCTCGCGCGACTCTGGTATTTGCGCCGGGACGCCTACGTCGCCGCCACCGCCGTGCTGTCGGTGCTTCTGCTCGGTGTCCTGGACGGCATGCTGCTGGCCGTCGCCATCTCCGTGCTGGCCCTCCTGCAGCGGCTCTCCGGCGCGAGCGTCAGCGAACTGGGCCGCCTGCCCGGCACCACCGACTTCACGAGCCGGACGCGCCATCCGGAGGCCGAAGCGTATCCCGGCCTGCTGATCCTGCGTCCGGCGGAACCGCTGTTTTTCGCGAACGCCGAACGGGTCCTCACCAGGATCGCCCGTTGGGCCGAGGATGACGCGTCCATCAGGCAGGTCATCCTGTCCCTGGAGGAAAGCTCGGACCTCGACTCCACCGCGATCGACGCGCTGGCCGAATGCGACGAGGCGTTGCGGAAAGCCGGCCGCCGCCTGCTGCTGGCGCGGACGAAGGACCATATCCGCGACGCCATCGCTCGCACCGCCCCGGACCTGGCATCCGACGCACGATGCTTTCACAGCGTCGTGGATGCCTATACGGCGGCGACCGCGGCCGGCTCAGCCTTGCCCGAACAGCCCTAGCACCGTCCGCTGCGTCAGGATCTGCGGCAGCACCTTCGGCGTCCCGCCGTCGCTGGGGAAATAGACATACAGCGGCACGCCGTCCCGCCCGTGGTCCCGCAGGAACGCGGTGATCGCCGGGTCCTGCCGGGTCCAATCCCCCTTCAGATACGCGACCTTGTGATCCGCGAAGGCCTGCTGCACCGCGTCGCTGTCCAGGGCCACCCGCTCGTTCACCAGGCAGGTGACGCACCAGGCAGCGGTCATGTTGACGAAGACCGGCCGTCCTTCGCTGCGCAGCGCGGCCAGCCGAGCGGGAGTGAAGCTCTCGGTATTGGAGGCGGAGGCGACCTGCCGCGCGGCGGACGCGGTCGAAAGCTGCGGCAGGATGGCGACCGCGGCGAGCAGCGCGATGGCGGCTGCGGCGCCCCCCAAGCGCCGTCCCCGTCCTCGCGCGGCGCCAAAGGCCCAGGCCGCGAACCCCACCAGCACCAGCCCGGCGCCGGTGATCAGCACGCCCATGGGACCCGCTTCCTGGCTGACGACCCACAGCAGCCAGACCGCCGCCCCATACATCGGGAACGCCAGAACCTGCTTGAACACCACCATCCAGTGCCCAGGCCGCGGCAACAGCCCGACCAGGCCAGGGATGGACGCGAGCGCGACGTAAGGGATGGCGAGGCCAAGCCCCATCACTGCGAACACCAGCAGCGTCACCGCCGGCGGCGCGGCGAGGCCGGCCGCGATCGCCGCGCCCATGAAGGGAGCGGTGCAGGGCGTGGCCACCAGCACCGCCAGCAGGCCCGTGAAGAAGTTCCCCACGACGCCGCCGCGATCGGCCAGGCCGCTTCCGACGCCCGCCAGCCGCCCGCCGACCTCATACACGCCGGACAGGTTCAGCCCGACGGCGAACAGCAGCCACGTCACCAGTGCGACAAAGATCGGCGAGGCGAACTGGAACCCCCATCCGGCCGCCACGCCGGCCTGCCGCGCGACGAGCAGCGCGGCGGCGAGACCGACGAAGGTGACGAGCACACCCATCATATAGGCCAGGCTGTGCGCATGATGCCGATGGTTGGCGAGCGTCACGGCCTTCATCGCCAGGATCGGGAACACGCAGGGCATCAGGTTCAGGATCAACCCGCCCAGGAAGGCGAACAGCAGGACCTGCACCAGGGACGGTCCATTGGCGGCAGGCGCCGGGCCCGGCATGGCATTGACCGTGACGTCGGTCTGCGTGCCCGAACGGTCGTGGATCGACAGCACGCCCGCCAGGCCCTTCGCCGGATCGAAACCCTTCGCCAGCTTCAACGCCAGCGTGAAGCCATCGTTCCGTACCGACAACGGCTGCGCGGCATCGTCGTCGATGGCCCCCGGCGCGTCGGGAATGAACGAGGCGTCCATGACGCCCGCCTTGGCAAGGCCAGCGCCCTTGACGAAGAGCGTCCCATCCCGCGCGATCGTCGCCGGCCACGGCGAGGGGCGTGGCACTGCCCGGTCATGCGCGGCGAACAGCGGCGCCTGGGCCGAGGGCGCCGGCGTGCCGGCCGGCAGGTCGAGCGTGAAATCGCCTTCCTCCGGCACGCAGATCTCCTTGCAGACCAGCCATTGCGCATGCGCCTTCAGCACGCCGGGCGCGGCCGTCGCCGTCACCGGCAGCAGCACCGATTGTGTATAGGCATACGTCATGACAGTGCCTTCGGAGATGCGGCGTGGCGCGGGCCATGAGATGGCCGAGGCCTTGGCATTGTCGAAGGTCAGCTCCGGCGGCACGCCGGCATCGCCCGGGTTCTTCCAATATGTGTGCCAGCCGGGCGCAAGCTGGAGTCGCAGCCCCACCCGGAACGGCACGCCCGCCTGGATCGCATCGGTATCCGACACCAGCGTCGCCGTCGCCCTGGCGCTGGTGACGGGCTCGCTCTCCCGCGCCTGGGCGGCGACGGGGAGAAGGAGAGCCAGGAGGAACAGCAGGATGCGGGTCATGGCGATGCCCCATATGCCCTTCCTTGCGCCGGCACACCAGACGGGGTGCCCGTGCGGGACTACCCATGGCGGTTTTTTAAGCCTAGCGTTCGCGGAAACGTCACGAAAAACGGGAAAACGTAAATGACAAGCAACAGCTTCGGCGCGGACTGCCTTTCCGGGATACGGGTTCTGGACATGACCCAGTTCGAGGCGGGACCGTCCTGCACCGAAGTCCTGGCATGGCTGGGGGCCGAGGTGGTGAAGGTCGAGAACCCCGCCGCCGGCGATCCGGGCCGGAAGCTGGGCGGACCGGGGCCCGGCCCCGATCATCCGTATTTCCTGGAGTTCAACGCCAACAAGAAGTCGATCACCGTCAACCTGAAGGACCCCAAGGGCCTGCAGCTGGTCAAGGACATGGCCGCCAAGGCCGACGTGATGGTGGAGAACTTCGCCCCCGGCGCGATCGAGCGCCTGGGCCTGGGCTATGAGGTGATCAAGGCGATCAATCCTTCGATCGTCTACTGCCAGGTGAAGGGCTTCGGCGAAGGCAGCCCGTATGAGAAGAACCTCGCGTTCGACATGATCGCCCAGGCCTGCTCGGGCATCATGAGCACGACCGGCGAGCTGGATGGGCGGCCGCTGAAGCCGGGCCCGTCGCTGGGCGACACCGGCACGGGGATGCTGCTGGCGATCTCCGTCCTGGGCGCGCTGTTCCGCCGCAGCCGCACCGGCGAGGGGGAACACCTGCAGGTCGCGATGCAGGACGCCATGATGCACTACCTTCGGATCGCGTTCGCGGTGCAGGCGGCGACCGGCAAGGCAGCGCCGCGGGCGGCGGATACCTCGGTCACCGGCGGCAACCCGCCGATGGGCACGTTCCCCTGCAAGGGCGGCGGTCCGAACGATTACGTCTACGTCTACACCTCCCGCGCCAATCCGGAGCACTGGCGCCGCCTGCTGGCGGTGATCGGGCGCGAGGATCTGATCGGCGACGCGCGCTACGACAGCCCGGCGGCGCGTGCGGAACGCAAGCAGGAGGTCGACGAGATGGTCGCGGCGTGGACGCGCCAACACGACAAGCACGAAGCGATGGAGATCATCGGCGCCGCCGGAATCCCCGCCGGGGCCGTCTTGGATACGATGGAGCTGTACAACGAAAAGAGCTTCGAGGACCGCGGCATCATCCAGACCTTCGAGCATCCCGAGCGCGGCGCCTTCAAGATGGTCGCCTGGCCGGTGCGCTTCGGCGGGCGCCCACCGGAACTGAAGCCCGCGCCGCTGCTGGGCGCGAACAACGACGACGTGCTGGCCGGCTGGTTGGGCCTGGGCAAGGACCAGATCGGCGACCTGCGCACCGGCAAGGTCATCGGCTGACAAGGTCCTCCTGGGCGTCTCGATTTCTTCATCGTTCGGATTGCGCGCCGTCAACCCGGCGACCTCCCAGGCGGTTATCCTGCCGTCCGGACAAAAGGGGCCGGACGATGACGGAGCAATCGGTGGCGAACCTGCTGACACAGATGCGCGCTCTTCGCGACGCGGTGGAGCGGGAGGCGGGGACGGTCGTCCAATCCTGGCAAGCGACCGCCATGGACCACCGGCTGATGCCGGCGATGGCGAACCTGGCCGCCTATCTGGCGCTTCGCCGCCATGACCTGTCCGACCTGCAGCCGTCGCTGTCGCGGTTCGGCCTGTCGTCCCTGGGACGCAGCGAGGCACACGTGATGGCGTCCCTGGACGCGCTATGCACCACGCTCGCGCGGCTGTGCGGCGAGACCGACGCCCCTTACCCGCCGCCGGGACGGATGGCGGCGGGCGAACGGACGCTTCGGATGGAACAGCACCGCTTCTTCGGCGCCGATGCGATCGGCGCCAGCACGCGGATCATGGTGACGCTGCCGACCGAGGCCGCGACGGACCGGGCGCTGATCGACGGCCTGGTCGAAGCCGGAATGACCTGCGCGCGCATCAACTGCGCCCACGACGACCCCGCCACCTGGCGCGCGATGGCGGCGCTGGTACGGGCTTCGGCCACGGCGGCGGGCCGGCAATGCCGCATCCTGATGGATGTCGCCGGACCGAAATGCCGGATCGAAACATTGCACACCATCGCCGAAAAGCCGCGCGCCTTCCGTGGCGACCGCATCGCCTTCGTTGCCGGGATGGCCGAGGCGCGGGACGGCGACACGACGATCGCGACCATTTCGTTTCCTGAGATACTGGATCACCTTCAGGTCGGACAGGACCTTTGGATCGACGACGGCAAGCTGGGCACCCGCGTCATCGCGAAAGACAAAGGCCGGGTCGAGGTGGAGGTGTTCAGCGCCCGCGCCAAGGGCGTCCGCCTGCGCGCGGAAAAGGGCGTCAACTTCCCGGATACCGAACTGCACCTGTCCCCGCTGTGCGACAAGGACCGGCAGGACCTGGATACGGTGGCCGAGATCGCCGACAGCGTCGGTTTCTCCTTCGTGCAGCGGCCCGAGGACATCGCCATGCTGCACCGTGAACTGCAACGCCGGCGACCCGGCAAGCCGGCACTGCCGGTGATCCTGAAGATCGAGACGCCGCTGGCCGTGCGCAACCTGCCGCGCCTGATCGTGCAGGCCGCCGCGATGGGACCGGCCGCCGTCATGATCGCCCGCGGCGACCTCGCGATCGAACTCGGCTTCGCCCGCATGTCGGAGATCCAGGAAGAGATCATGTGGCTGTGCGAAGCCGCGCGGGTGCCCGTCGTCTGGGCGACGGAGGTGCTGAGCGACCTTGTCGCCGAAGGCATGCCCAGCCGTCCGGAAGCCACCGACGCGGCGATGGCGCAGCGGGCGGAATGCGTGATGCTGAACAAAGGACCGTTCGTGGTGGAGGGCGTGCGATTCCTCGCCGACGTGCTGCGCCGGATGGACCGCCACCAGGACAAGAAAACCGCGCGATTCGGCGCGTTGCAGTCCTGGCCGCTGAGCGATCTGGGGCTGCCGCGATTCGACAGCGCGGCATAATGCGGTATCGTGACGGCGGCGCGTGGCGCGGTCTTACGACGGCGGCGCGCGCGACGGCATCACCGGGCAAGCAAGACGACGACGGGGGCCGGATCAGCCAGCGGTCAGCGAGGGAAGGAGACGTTCACAATGGCGGAAATCACCGGTTCGGAAATCATCGCTCGGTGTTTGCAGAAAGAGGGCGTCAAGGACCTCTTTTTCATCATGGGCGGGCCGATGCTGCTGGCCGAGGCCACCTGCATCAAGGAAGGCATCCGGATGATCGACGTCCGCCACGAGCAGGCGGCCGCGTTCGCCTGCCAGGCCTATTCGCGCCTGAAGCAGGTGCCGTCGGTCTGCATGGCCGCTTCGGGTCCTGGCGTCACCAACCTGATCACCGGCATCGCCAACGCGCTGATCGATTGCTGCCCGGTCATCGCCTTCGGCGGGTCGTCGCCGCTGTCGCAGTTCGGCCGGCAGGTGTTCCAGGAAATCGACCAGGTCGAGCTGATGCGCGGCTGCTGCAAGCATGTCGACCGGCTAATCAACCTCAAGCGCATCCCGCAGCAGATCAGCTTCGCCTTCCAGAAGGCGATGACCGGCAAGCCGGGACCCGTATATCTCGATTGCCCCGGCGACATGCTGTACCAGAAGATCGACGAGAACCTGGTGGATTGGAGCTTCGCCGGCCGGCCGCTGCTGGACAGCCGTCCGCTGGGTGACCCGCGCCAGGTCGAAGCGCTGATCCAGGCCCTGTCGGAAGCCAAGAAGCCGCTGATCGTGTCCGGATCGGGCGTGATCTGGTCGCAAGCGTGGAAAGAGATGGAGGCGTTCGTCGAGGCCGCCGGCATCCCGTTCTACACCACCCCGCAAGGCCGCGGCGTCGTGCCGGACGATCACCCGTATTCGTATCTGACGATGCGATCGGGCGCGTTCCGCGACGCCGACCTGATCCTCGTGCTGGGCACGCGGATGAACTACATCATCGGCCATGCCTCCCCGCCCCGGTTCGGGCCTTCCGCGAAGATCGCCCGTATCGATATCGATCCGGCGGAGATCGGCACCGCCGCCCGCTATGTCGACATCCCGATCGTGGGCGACTGCAAGGCGGTGCTGGGACAGTTGCTGGAAGGCATCAAGGGCCGCGTCGAGCCGGGCCTCTACGCCGACTGGCGCAAGACGCTGAAGGACGGCGAGACCGCCAAGCGCGCCGGTTCGGGCGCGAACAAATATGCCGAGGACGGCGACATCCATCCGGTCCGCATGCTGGAGGCGGTGCGCGACTTCATGAACCGCGACGCGATCCTGTGCGTGGACGGGCAGGAAACGCTGAATTTCGGTCGCCAGACCATGTCGACCTTCGCGCCGGGGCATCGCCTGAACTCGGGTCCGTTCGGCACCATGGGCGTGGGCCTGCCGTTCGGCGTGGGCGCCAAGGTGGCCTGCCCGGACAAGCAGGTGATCGTGGTGCACGGCGACGGCAGCCTGGGACTGAACGCGATGGAGTTGGACACCGCGATCCGTCACAAGATCCCGCTGCTGGTCGTCGTCAGCCTGAACGGCGGCTGGACCGGCGATCCGAAGCGGGAAAAGCCCGGCCGCGACCTTGGTTACACTCGATACGACAAAATCTGCGAAGCGCTGGGCGGCTATGGCGAATACATCACCAAGGCCGAGGATATCATGCCGGCGCTGGAACGGGCGCAGAAGAAAGTCGATGAGGGCATGGTCGCGCTGGTGAACGTCCGCACGGACTACCGCGCGCGGTTCGCCGGCGTGGCGTTCTCGGATTACTCGACCTGATCACTGTCATGGCCCGGCCTGGCCGGGCCATCTCTCTCCCCTGAACCGATGGGTGGCCCGGTCAAGCCGGGCCACGAGAGGAAAACCGGATTACCCTCCGAACGCCTGGTCCCACGGCTCGTTCAGCATGAAATAGCGGTCCCCCTGCTTCACCAGATGCGCGAAGCCGGGGAAATGCACGTGCATCCCCGCGATCAACTGCCGGTCCGCCAGCACCTGGTCGAAGATCCGCCTCCGCGTCGCGGCCGCCGCATTGGGGTCCGTGTCGAAGGCCATCGTCACCTCGGGCCGAGGCACCTGCACCTCCGGCACATGCACGATATCGCCCCAGATCAGCAGCGACTTGCCGCCGGACGCGATCATATAGCCCGAATGCCCCGGCGTATGTCCATGCAGCGGCACGGACGTTACGCCTGGAAACACCTCGACAGCCCCGTCGAAGGTCCGCATCTGGTTGTGGTACGGCGCCATCTGTTCCCGAGCGGCGGCGAAATACAGGCGCTTGGCGCGGTCGTCGGCGCGTGACATCGCCCCGTCGTCGTTCCAATGCCGCGGTTCGTTCTGATGAACGATCAGTTCGGCATTCGGAAAGAACTTCTCGCCGGTCTTCGGGTTGGCGAGGCCGGCGGAGTGGTCCGGGTGCATATGCGTCAGGATCACCGCCTCGATATCCGCCGGGTTCACGCCTGCGGCCTTCAGGTTCTGCTGCAGCTTGCCCGCTGTCGGCAGCAGGTAGTCGCCCGACCCGGTCTCGATCAGCGCCAATCGCCCGGCGGAGTAGACCAGGTAGCAGTTGACCGAGGTCCGCCGCCCTGGACGATACGCATCCGACAGGATTTTCTCGGCGTCGGGCGGCGCGATGTTCTGCATCACTTCCACCGTGCCATCCAGATACCCGTCGGACAGCGCAGTCACCACGATGTCGCCGATCTTACGGTGATAAACGCCCGGAATCTGGGCGTTTGGAACCTGAACCATCCTCTGTCCTCTCGTTATTGCGCGATATATCCGCCGTCGATCACCAGTTCCGTGCCCGTGACGAAGGACGCTTCGTCGGACGCCAGGAACAGCACGCCATACGCGACCTCGATCGGCTCCCCCAGCCTGCGCAGCGGGGTCTGCTCGATCTTCGCCGCTCGGCCCGCCGCGTTTGTGGCGTTCAGCATCGGCGGCATGTAGCCCGGATGCACCGAGTTCACGCGAACGCCGTGCGGCCCGTATTTCGCCGCCGCCGCCTTGGTATAGAGCCGCACGGCGCCTTTCGACGCCGCATAGCCGGGGTGGCTGTCCGCGCTGCCGACGAAGCCCATGATCGAGGAGATGTTGACGATCGACCCGCGGCCGTTCGGGATCATCGCCGCGGCCGCCAGCTTGGTGCCCAGGAAGACGCCCTGCGCGTTGATCGCCATGATGCGCTGCCAGCCCTGCAGGTCGTCGGCATCGCCAACCGAGCTGCCGCTGATGCCGGCGTTGTTCACCAGGATGTCCAGGCGGCCATAGGTCGCGATGGTTTCATCGATGACCTTCTTCCAATCGGCCTCCGACGTCACGTCGCAATGGATGAAGCGCGCTCGGCCCTGCCCCGCTTCGATATCCGCGGCGACATGCTGGCCTTCCTTGTCCAGCACGTCGGCGATGACGACGGCCGCGCCTTCCTTGGCGAACAGGCGTGCCTCGGATTCACCCATGCCATGGGCGCCGCCGCTGATGATGGCGACCTTGTCTTTCAGTCTCATGCCGAAACCTCCGCCATGATGCCGCGGATATCGGGCTGCTCGTCGAAATGGCGGATAGCGCTGACCAGCGTGCCGGCGGCTTCCGCGCCCAGCACCGGATCGACCAGGGCGATGAACTTCTTCTCCAGGCGTTCCCCCTGCTTGACCGCGTCGGCGGCCGGCACGCCGGAGTCGTGCTGGGCCGAGATCGACCGTCCGTCCCGCAGCTTCAGCGACACCTCGCTGAACGTGTTGCTGATGCCGGGACGCAGGTCCAGCGACACTTTGTCGCGCAGCCCGACCAGCACCGGATCGGCCGCGACCTCCGTCGAGTAAGAACCCAGCCGCGACGTATCGACCCCCGCCAGCCCCATCGCCGTGGTCAGGCGCAGGGAGAACTTCGCTTCCAGCCCCGTGGTGGGCGCGGGGATGTTGCAGATGCGGTCGCAGGCTTCCTCGATCCGCACGCCGACCGACTCGATGTCCTCAGGGGCAAAGCCATGTTCCTCCCGCAACGACCGGGACGCGTCGATCGCGGCATGCGTCATGTAGCAGGACGCGTGGTACTTGAAGAGATTGTTGCAAACGTACCAACCGCTCGGCGGCGTGTCGAAGGCGCGCTGCGGATTGAAGTCCGGGCTGTGGGTGCGGGCGAAACCCTGGCCGCATTCGATGATGTCGGTGCGGCTGGTGAAGCCGCGCGCCGCCAGCTTCGCGGCCAGCAGCCCGTTATAGGATGCCTTGCCGGCATGCAGCGGCTTGCACATCGTGCCGAACTGCGACTTCAGCCCCGCCGCCTGGGTGCCTGCGATGCCCAGGGCACGGGCAAATTTTTCGCCGTCCAGCCCCAGCAGGTGCGCGCACGCCGCCGCCGCGCCGAAGCTGCCCACCGTCGCCGTCGCATGGAACCCCAACTTGTCGTAGTGGCCCGGCGCGATCACCTTGCCGACGCGGCATTGCAGTTCATACCCCGCGACGAACGCTGTCAGCACGTCGGCGCCGCTGGAACCGCGCTCCTCGGCCAACGCCAGCAGCGCGGGCAGGATCGCGACCGAGGGGTGGCCCGGCATCGCCAGGTTCACGTCGTCGAAATCCAGCGCATGCGCCGCCGCGCCGTTCACCAGCGCCGCCGACAGCGGCGGCAGCTTGCCGGGTCGAGCGAAGACCGAGGCCGTTTCGACGCCGCCTTGTTCGCGCATTTCCGCCAGCAGCAGGTCGACCAGCTCATCCGAGGTGCCGGCGATCCCGCAGCCGATCGCATCCAGGATGCATTGCCTGGCCCACAGGCGGGCCGTGTCGGGGATGTCCTGGTGGCGCAGCGCGCGCGCCTGTTCGGCCAGGGCGCGGGTCAGGCCCTCGCCGGTTCGGATGTCGCTGATCGCGTTCATGGGTTCCTCCGTGGTTTTATCGCCCTTTGTAGACCGGTTTCCGCTTTTCGTTGAAGGCGCGGATGCCTTCGCGCCGGTCCTCGGTCGGGACCATGCGGTTATAGACCTCGATTTCGAACATCATCCCGCTCTGCAGGTCCATGTTCATCCCGTAATTGACCGCGTGCTTCACCTGCCGCGTGGAGATCGGCGCGTTGGCCGCTATGGCGGCCGCGGTCTCCAACGCTTCGGCGACCAGCGTATCCGCCTTGCAGATACGATTGACCATACCCCAGTCATACGCCTGCTGCACCGTGAAGGGCTTGCCGGTCAGCAGGATCTCCTTGGCGCGTCGCGGCCCCACCGCGCGCGGCAGGTTCTGCGTTCCGCCTGCACCGGGCATGATGCCCAGCGTGACCTCGGTCAGGGCGAAGCGGGCATGGTCCGCGGCATAGATGAAGTCGCAGGCAAGCGAAATCTCCATCCCGCCGGCATAGGCCGCCCCGTTGACCGCCGCGATCACCGGCACCGGACAGGCGATGATGGCGCGCACCATCCGCTCGAAGATCAGATGCTGGTCCTGCCACTGCTCGTCGGTCATGCCGTTGCGCTGCTTCAGGTCGCCACCGGCACAGAAGGCCTTGGCGCCCGCACCGGTCAGCACGACGCAGCGCTGCTTGTTCGGCGCGGCGCAGAACCCGTCGAACACCGCCAGCAGGTCGAGGCCCATCTGGGTGTTCATCGCATTCGCGACCTCCGGCCGGTTCAGCGTGACCAGCACGGTGTGGTCCTGCGGATGGGTGACGGTGATCGTTTCGTAAGTGCTCATTGCTCGATAGCCTGCATGATCAGTCGGAAAAACGTGTCGGCGGCGGTCGGATCGTTCCAGCGCAGCACGGCGACGATGCCCAGAGACGGGGCGATCCAGGTCAGGTTGCCGCCGGCGCCGCGCGCGAAGATGCTGTCCTCGGGCGCGTTCTTGTAGAGCCGGTGGCCGGCGTTGCGCCACCATAGCAGCCCGTAGCTTGGGTTCAGCGCGCACGGCTTCAGCGATTCAGCGATCCAGCTTTCCGGCAAGATGCGCCTGCCGCCCCATTCGCCCCGCCGCAGCATCAGCAGCCCGATGCGCGCCTGGTCCTCGGCATGGATCAGCACGCCACCGCCCCAATGCGTGCCGCCGGGCACGCTTTGCAGCATCTGGCCGCCGACATCCACGAACGACGTCCGATACCCGTCCCATCGCCAATCGTCCGACGCGCCGATCGGCCGCATGATGCGTTCGGCGAACACCTCGGGCAGCGGCCGGCCGAACCGGTGCAGCAGCGCCAGGCTCAGACGGTTGACGCGGACGTCGTTGTATTCCCAGTGCGTTCCGGGCGCCGACAAGGGCCGAGCGTCGCCTTTCCTGCCTTTGCCTTCCAGGCCCAGGTTGCGGTTGCGGTCGATCATGTCGGACTTGCCGAACAGTTCGCCTTCCCATTCCGATGTGTTCTGCAGCAAGTGCCGCCAGGTCACGTCGCGGTTCTGCGCGCTGTCGAAATCGCCGTCCCGCACGGTGCGTCCAACGGGTTCGTCCAGGTCGGCGATCAACCCATCCGTCACGGCGACACCGGCCAGCAGGCTCAGATAACTCTTGGCAGCCGAGAACGTGTAGTCGACCTGGTCCGTCTCCCCCCAGGTCGCGACCTTGAACCCGTTGCGCAGCACCAATCCGTTGGCCGGGCCGCGCGGACGGATGGGGCCCAGGATCTCGTTGAACGGCGGCGGTTCGAAATAGCCGCTTTCCAGGTGCAGGCGCAGGTCGTACGGCCAGGGGATTTCGTTCTCCGTGGCGAAATGGCCGGCTTCCTCCAGCCAGATCCAGTTCATGCCGGCGACATCGGCGGGCGCCTCGGGCCATGCCTGGCCATGCGGCGGCGGCACGATGGACGGGAGCGGCATCAGGACAGGTCCTCCGGTTCGGTTGGCGGCGCACTATGGCCTCCCGAGGGTGACGTGACCAGGGTCGCGCGCCAGTCCTCGATCGTGTCGACATCGGAAAGGGTACGCAGGAACGCCACGCGGTGACGCCGGAATTGGCGCAGCGTGTCGGCCAGGGCGTGTTCGGTGGACCAGCGGGTGTGGCCGAACAGGTCAGCGGGCCGGCGCGGCCCCAGGGCGATCAGCCAATAGCCGCCGTCGCGCGCCGGACCGAACACGGCGTCGGCGGTTCCAAGGCGCCGGAACGCTGCCGCGACATCCACCGCCGAGGCCAGCGGGATGTCCGCCCCCATCAGCACCACGCGGCGAAAGGGCCGCAGGCACCGGTTCATGCGTGCGCCGAGGTCGCCCCGCCCCTGCCCGATCCGGCGCACCGGCCGCGCCAGCGCGGACAGACGGAAACGGGCACGGTCGGGTGCCTGGGCCAGGACCACGTCGAACCGCCCGTCGCAAATCAACCCGTTCAGCAGCGCGGTCAGCGTCGCCACATGAAAACGCAGCGCGGCGCGGTCGCCGATATCGCGCGCCAGCCGCCGCTTGACGGCGCCCAGGCGCGGGGCGCGCGCGAAGACGATGACGGTGTCCCTCATCCATAGAGCCTCTTGATGACCTCCGGCGGCACGCCGGCGAACCACAGCGACAGGCAAGCCAGGTTGCGCGCGGACCGGCGGGTCCAGCCATCCCGCTCCCATTTCACGGCCGAGGTGACAGCGTCGGCCGCCAGCGGCGCCAGCCGATGCCGGCCGAGGCGGCGGACCAGGTCCACGTCCTCCATCAACGGCAAGGGACGCATGCCGCCGGCAGCCGCCAGCAGGTCCCGATGGATCAGCAGCCCCTGGTCGCCATAGGGCAGCGCCAGCACCCGGCAGCGCCAGGCGACGAGGCGTTCCAGCCGGCGTGCCCGCGGATCGGTACTGTCGAGGCGAAAGCGGAAATAGCCGGCGGCCCGGGGCGTGCGCGCCTGGTGCGCCGCGACGGCCGCTCGCCAGCCCGCGCTCAGGCGCGTGTCGGCGTGCAGCAGCAACAGCCAGGGATGGGACGCGGCGGCGATTCCGGCGGCAAGCTGACTGCCCCGCCCGCGCGGCGCGGCCACCAGGCGGATGCCGTCCGCCGCCGAGGCCGTGCCGTCGGTGCTGCCGCCGTCGGCGACGACGATTTCCGGCCCCGGACCGATGGCAGCCAGCGTCGCCGGCAGCGCAGCCGCGGCGTTCAGCGTGGGGATGATGACCGACAGGTCCACCGCCCCCCCCCTCAACGCGGCGGCCAGCGCGGATCGCCCAGCTTCACGCCCGGAGGGTCGAGGTACAGCGTGTCATCGCGGACCATCCGCGCCTGGACCATGTCGTCCTGGCGCCCATGATGGATGACGACCGGATCGTCGAGCCGCAGGATCAGGTAGTGCCGCAGCGACGCGACCTGGAAATAGAACGCGGCGCGTTCCTGCATGTCCTTGCGCGGCGTGCCGGCCGGCAGGATCTCGGCGATGATCACGGGATCGTCGCAGGCCGGCACGTCCGGCGGCAGGGGCGTGCCGAACCGGACCACGACGTCCGGCGCCCAGACGTGCAGGTCGTCGATCCGGATCAGCGTCCCGTCCGTATGGACATCCGCCTTGACGCCGGCGGCGGCCAGGGCCTGCGCCAGGCAGTCGGCGACATGCGCCCGGGCCCGAGCGTGGTCGGCGCCGTGGTCGGGCCGGGTGACGACCTCGGCCCAGACCAGTTCGCGCCGTCCGTCCGCATCCGCCGGTTGCTGCGCCAGCCAGGGCAGGAACGACTCAGCCAGCATCATGACCGGCGACGGCTTGTGCTTGCGCTTGCTGGGGCGGACGAGCAGCTTTCGCAGCAGGTAGTGCGACACCCCGTGGATCACGGCTCAGCCTCCGGGCAGAGCGATCCGCCGTCCGCAGCCCTTCGGCAATTCCATCGGCGCGTATTCGCGCACGAGCGCCTGCATCGTTGCGTATTTCTCCGCCTCGAACGGAGCGACGCGGCGGACGCGCATGTCGATATGCAGCGCCATCAGTTCCTGCACGCAGGACCGTTCGCCGCTCGCGTCGTGGAACATCTCGTGGAAGTAGTGGACCCGCTTGGCGTCGGCACCCAACAGCCAACTGCGCACCCGCAGCTTCTCGCCCAGGTGCAGTTCGCGTTCGTAGAGCGTGTGGGTTTCCGCGGTGAAGCAGGAATACTGGGTACGCGCGCGATAGGCGTTGCCGATGTCGAGCGCGTCGTACAGCGCGTCGGTCGCGTAGTCGAAAACGACGACATAATACGCGAGATTCATGTGACCGTTGGAATCGATCCATTCCGGACGGACCACGTCCTCGATTTCAATGACAGGCTTGCTCATGGTGCGGCGCACCTTGTTGCCGAAGCGGGCCTCGGTCAAGTTGGGCTCATGACGAGCCCTGCCACGATCCGTGCCGAAGAATCGGACGGACTGCCTCCCGCTGCGCGCCGGAAGGCCATGCTGACCATCACGATCGCGATCATCCTGGCGGTGCTGGGGACGGTGATCGCCAATATCGCCCTGCCGACGATGATGCGGGAACTGGACAGCACGCCGGCGGCGGCGACCTGGGTGGTCAATGCGTATGAACTGTCGGTGACGGTTTCGCTGCTGCCGCTGGCGGCATTGGGCGACATCATCGGCTACCGTGTGATCTACGGGGTGGGCCTGACGGCGTTCACCGTCGCCTCCCTCGCCTGCGGCTTTGCCCCCTCCCTCCCCACCCTCGTCGCCGCTCGGGTCCTGCAGGGTTTTGGCGCGGCAGGGATCATGAGCGTCAACACCGCACTGGTGCGGTTCATCTTTCCGCGCGCGCAACTCGGCCGGGGCGTGGCGTCGGTGGCGCTGGTGGTGGCGACCTCCTCGGCTGCCGGCCCGTCGGTGGCGGCGGCGATCCTGGCGGTCGCGTCCTGGCACTGGCTGTTCCTGTTCAACGTCCCGCTGGGGGTGGTGGCCCTGGTGCTGGCACGCGGATCGCTGCCACGGACGCCGCTGGCCGGCCACCGGTTCGACTGGATCAGCGCCGGACTCAACGCCGCGACCTTCGGGTTCCTGCTGCTGGGGCTCAATGGCATCGGCCAGGGACAGGGCCGCGCGTTGGTGGGAACGCTGCTGGCGCTGGGGGCGGCGGCCGCATGGTTCCTCGTGCGGCGGCAGAGGCGCCTGGCCGCGCCGATGCTGCCGGTCGACCTGTTCCGCAAGCCGATCTTCGCTTTGTCGGTGGCGACGTCGGTCTGCTCGTATGCGTCGCAGAGCATCGCCTACCTGGCGCTGCCGTTCTATTTCGCGATCGGCGGCGGCATGACCCAGTCGCAGATCGGGCTGCTGATCACGCCCTGGCCGGCGGTGGTGATGGTCGTCGCACCCATCGCCGGGCGGCTGTCGGACCGCTATCCGGCCGGGCTGTTGGGAGGCATCGGGCTGGTGGTGCTGACGGCGGGCCTCGTCTTGCTGAACATGCTGCCGCCCGATCCGCGGTTCATCGACGTGGTGTGGCGGATGATGATCTCGGGGATCGGGTTCGGATTCTTCCAGGCGCCGAACAATCGAGCATTGATCGCTGCCGCGCCACGGTCGCGGTCGGGGGTGGCGTCGGGGATGCTGTCCACCGCGCGGCTGGCAGGGATGACCACGGGCGGCGTGACGGTGGCGGTGATCTTCGGGCTGCTGGCGGGGAAAGTGGGGCAGGAGGTGACGGTGGCGCTGGGGGTTGCGGCCGGGTTCTCGGGCGTGGCGTCGGTGATCAGCTTCTCGCGGCTGGGACGGGGATAGGCTGCGGGCCTTGCATCTGGCCATCTGGGGCATTATTTCTTCCCAACTGGTCAGGATCGGACATGCTCACGGACTACGATGCGAAGGCCATCGCCGACATCATGGGTCTCGCGTTCCTGCGGGGACATGTCACGGCACGCGGGGGACACCATGATCCGGTGATCCGGGATGACGACGGCGCTTCGGTCGTCGTCAAGGTCAAGCCGGCGCGAGGGGCCGGCGTCGTGCCGTCTCCGTCTCCCGTCTTCATCGCGCGGGCGGTCGAGCAAGGCCTGCCCCGCGCTGCCCTGCGGCATGTGGCGGAATCGATCGCCGGTGACGACAAGGTTCGGATTTCCGCCTTGGAATGGGGCATTGTTCCGAAGACGACGCTCGACCGCCGAACCAACCTGTTGTCTCTGCAGGAAAGCGAGCGCACGGAACGCGCCGCTCGGCTTTTCGTCCATGCCTGCCGCGCCCTGGGCTCGATCGATGAAGCACGCGCGTTCATGACGACGCCGCATCCTGAACTCGATGGACGCAGCCCGATGGACGCCGTCAAGACCGATCTGGGAACACGGCGTGTCGAACAGCTTCTGACCGCGCTCGAATACGGCCTCGCTCTCTGAGCGACTCCCCCTTGCGGCTCTGGCGCATCGTGACCGGCCGCCACCCGATCTGGTCCGGTGAGGGCGCGCGGCTGTTCGGTCAGCGTTGGAACCCACCGGGACTGCCGGCGATCTACACGGGCACCGGCTTCGCCGTGTGCCTGCTCGAAGTCCTCGTTCACGCAAATCGCAAGACACCACCCAGCGCCGCTCGGTTTGTCGAGGCGATCGTGCCGGATAACGTAACACGCGAAACCTTCGATCCAGCCGCCTACCCCGGTTGGGACAATCCGCGGGATGCCTCCGTCGCTCAGGCCTACGGTCGAGGCTGGATCGAAAGTGGCCGGTCCGCCCTGCTGATCGTGCCCTCGGTGGTGACGGCTGGACGGGACACGAATGTCATTGTCAATCCGGACCATCCGGACTCCCGGCGGATCACGGTCGGGCCGGACCATCCGGTCACGCTCGATCCACGGTTATTCGGTTCGCAACGAATACGACGCCAAGTCGTGTGAGCACACGGCAATGTCGGGGCAGCTACGCCGCCTCGGCCAACTGACGGGGACGATAGATCGCGATGTGCATCGCGTGCATCACCGGTCTTGTTTCATCAGCAACCAAAAGGCATTCCAGCTCCACCCATTTATGTCCCTTGTGCTCGTAGTTCTGGGTCACCCGAGCGCGAAGGGTCAGGGTGTCGTTGATGTGAGCGAGGGAGAGGTTTCGTACCGAACTACCCATGTGGATCCAGGCCGGCAGCACGACGTTGTGCGTCAGCACCCAGTTACAGCACCGCAGCGTCGTGCCGGGATGGATGATCCCCTCACGCGCGTACAGCCCTTCGGTCTCCCGCAGGTCGCGCAGCATTTCGGCATGCCATTCCGCGGTTGCCTTGAGCGGCTGCATGCCCAGCCAGTCGCCCACGCGCAGGGAGCGTTCGTCGGCCGGCGGGCGCTGGGTTCGCGGCGCGACGGCCACATAGTCGTCCAGCACCACCGGACTCCGTTCGGACGGCAGCACCGCGCGGCCGGTCGCGCATTCGACCCCGTCGCTGGTGACCAGAAGCGACAGGCCGCCGGCATCCTCGGTCGCCGAGACCTCGGCGATGTCGCCTTCATAGACCGGCTTGGCGAAGCGCGCCTCGCCGGTGCCGCGTTCCAGCCAGGCGCGTCCCCAGCGCGCGACGGGTTGATGCGCCATGTAGCCATAGACATTGACCCCGCCGACGAACCCGCCCTTGAAGCCGAAGCGCTGGGCGGTGGCGTCGTCGTGGATCTTGTTCTCGGACGCCTTGGCCGTATTGACCGCCTCGACGTGGTAGGGTGTCAGTGGCATGGATCTCTCCCCGTGACGGCGAGCGCCAGGCATCGGACCGGTTCTCCGGTCCCGTATGGGGCCGATGCCGCGATCGGCCCCTTGAACGAGCCCGTTTGACGTCGAAACGATGGTCAGGCCGGCATCGCCCAGAGTCCGACCTCATAGCCCGGCACGAAGTTGCGGTTGTTCATATCCGGGTTCCGGTTGACGAACACCCGGTTGAACATCGGATGGCGCATGCTGCGCGTCTCATGCTCGATCCGGTGCAGCGGCTTGTTGGTATCGACGTCAACGATATCCAGGAACCGGTACTGGTGCTGGTCGCTTTCCTCGCTGATCAGCCCACGCTCCAGCAGTTTCTTGTGCGGGCCGGAGAAGTCCGCAAGCGTGATCTGGATGTGGTGCCCGTCGTACTCCGGCAGCGGCGTCTTGCTTTCGCGGAACGTCACCTTGCTCTCGGCCGAGGTGCTGACCCAGGCGTATGGCCCGCGTTCGTCGCTGGCAACGCCGGCGATGCCGCCCAGGATCTCGGTGTAGAACTTGGCGATGGCGGCAAGGTTGGTGCCGGCGGCGATGTCGCATTCGACATAGGGCATGCCGACGCGCATCGGGCCGAACTTGGCATGATCCGGCGCGTGCACGCGGATGCGGTTGCCCCACGGGCAGGTCGTTTCGACCGTGTCACCGACTTCCTTGAAGCTGAACTTGGTGCCTTCCAGGAACTTCTTGGCATAGTCCAGCCGGCGCAGCAGCGCTTCCAGGTCCGGCATCACCAGGCCCGTGGTGCCGCGCACCACGTCGGTGCCGCGTGTCGGCAGGTGGAACTGCCCGCGGCCGACATTGACCCACATGTTCTCCAGCCCCGCCATCAGGTACGGGTCGCGGGTGAGACCAAGGCCCATGATGTAATAGGCGACCGCTTTCGCCTGGTCCGGCACGCGCACGTTGACGTGCCCGAGTTCGACGATGTTGCCGAGGTCTTCCTGCGTGCGATCGAAGGTCGGCGTGATGACTGTGTCCATCCCTAGTGCCCCCATCATTTGCGTCTGGGTTGCACTATAATCAGGGCTATGGGACTGGTCCATGGCGGCCCGGATTTGCTTAGGTGCCGGATAACGAGACCGCCTAACGAGACCATCGGGGAAACGTCGTGACTGCCCGACCATTGCCGGCCCGACAGCCATGACCGGAATCGCCACCCGATCCGGCCTGGGCGCGCTGTTCGGTTCCGCCGCCTTCCTGCGCCTCTGGGCCATCGGTTCCTGCGTCAACACGATGCGCTGGTTCGAAGTGCTGGCGGCCGCGCTGTTCACCTTGGACGTCACCGGGTCCGGCTTCGCCGTCGCGATCGTCTCCGCCGCTCGGACCATGCCGATGCTCCTGCTGGGCGCCTTCTCCGGCGTGGTGACCGAGGCGTTGAACCGCAAGCACGTGCTGTTCGCCGGCCAGGTTCTGACCTGTCTTGCCTCCGCCGCCGTCGCGCTGCTTGGCCTCGCCGGCATCGCCCGTCCCTGGCACATCGTGCTGACCGCGACGGTCGCCGGCATCGTGTGGTCGACCGAGAACGCCACCCGCCGCCGCATGGTCGGCGAGTGCGTGGAACCGCCTTTGGTGTCACGGGCACTGGCGCTCGACACGATGTCGAACTCCGTTACGCGCCTGGTCGGACCGCTGGCGGCAGGCGCGCTGTACCAGCGCTGCGGGCTGGGCGGGTGCTTCACCGTGTCGGCCTGCGTCTACGCCGTGTCGGCCTGGCTGGGATCGGGCCTGTCCTACCGGCAGGAAACGCGGCGGCTGGTCCTGGGCCACGTGCCGCGCGACCTGATGGAAGGGCTGCGCCATGTCCGCCGCGACGTCGTGATCGGCGGCGTGCTGGCGGTGACGGTGGCGATGAACCTGATGGGGTTCCCCTACAGCGCCCTGCTCGCCCCGATCGGCCGGCAGGTCTTCCACGTCTCCGCCACGCTGGTGGGCGTCCTGGCCGCGGCGGAAGCGTTCGGCGCCGCCCTGGGGGGCGCCTGGCTGACGACGAAGGAGCCACGGATCAGCGGGCGCGTGCTGATGGTCGGCGGGTCGATGCTCTACATGGCCTGCGTCGTGGCGATGCCGATGATGCCGTCGTTCTGGCTGGCGTTCGGGCTGCTGGCGCTGGGCGGGTTCGGGTCGGCGGCGTTTTCCAACATGCAGACCTCATTGATCGTGCTGCACGCGCCGATGCCGATCCGCTCGCGCCTGATGGGGCTGCTAACCGTCTGCATCGGCATGGGCCCGCTGGGCATCCTGCTGATGGGCACGATCGCGGATTTCGCCGGCCCCAGGATGGCGATCGACATCGTCGCATCCGCCGGGTTCGCCGCGGTGACGGCGATCGGTGTCGTCTGGCGCCGGCGGGAAAGGCGGGCCTGACCACGCCCCTCCCTCCCGCCACCGGACCGTCAGGGCAGCACGTCGCCCTTCTGGAACCGGCGCCACGCGCTCATTTGAATCGCCGAGGTCAGGCAGTGCACCACCACCGGCTTCGTCTTCACCGCGAAGGCACGGGCGATGCCCTCGGCAACCTCCGCCTCGGAACGGATGGTGATCCCCTCGGCGCCGAAGGACCGGCCCCAAGCTGCGAAGTCCGGATTGGTCAGGCGCGTGGCGTCCATGAACTTGCGGTCCGGATAGCGCACATAGCTGTGCATGCCGATCGTGCCGTACATGGAATTGTCCGAGATCACCACGATCGGATTGCCGCCATACTGGCAGGCGGTGGCGATCTCGTTGCCCATCATCAACGCGCCGCCGTCGCCCATGAACGCGACGACCTGCCGGCCCGGCCGGCGCAGGCAGCCGGCGACGGCCATCGGCATCCCCGACCCCATCGCCCCGACCACCGACGACAGGAACTCCTGCCCCGGCTTGAAGCTGATATACCGATGTAGATACGACCCGAAATTGCCGGCATCCGAGGTCACCACCGCGTCCGGCGCCAGATGCTTGTCGATCTCGCAGACCACGGCCGCGAAGTTCAGCCCGTCGGTGGTCGGCTCCCAGGTCTTTTCCAGCAGCGACAGATGGATCTTGTGCAGCCCGTCGACCCAGCCGCGGCGCTTGGCGGCATCCGACGGCGGCGTGCGGGCAAGCAGGCCCTTGATGACTTCATACGGATCGCAGGGCATGCCCAGGTCGGCGCGCCAGACGCGGCCGACCTCGTTCGCGTCCGGCCAGACATGCACCAGCGGAAGCTGCGGCTGCGGCGCCGAGGGGAACGTATAGGATTGGCTGACCGTGTCCGTCAGCCGCTCCCCCAGCGCGACCAGCAGGTCGGCCTTCTTCATCTCGCCGATCAGCGCCGGCGGGACGCGGATGCCCATGTAGCCGCCATAGTTCGGATGATGCGCGTCGAACAGTTGCGGCCGGCGATGCGTCGGGCTGATCGGCAGCACCCAGGTCTCCGACAGTTTCCGCAGGTCGGCGTAGACCTGCTGGTCGTGCAGGCTGTCCGCCAGCAGCGCCCCGCCCGTCAGGATCAGCGGGCGCTCCGCCTTCGCCAGCATCCCGGCGAGCTTGTCGAGGTCCTGCGTGCGCGGCCCGGCGACGACGCGCGGGCGCGGCCGGTTCAGCTCCGCGTCGGTGGTTTCATCGAAGATGTCTTCCGGCAAGATCACCGCGACCGGCCCGGGCGTGCCGCTTTCGGCGACATGGAAGGCGCGGGCGATGGCCTCGGACGCCATTTCCGGCTCGTTCACCTCGATCACCGACTTCGTGATGTCGGCCAGCAGCTTGGAATAGTTCTGCTCCTGCAACGCCAGGCGGCCGAAATCCTTGCGCTCCACCTGTCCGACCAGCATCACCATCGGCGTCGCGTCGTGATAGGCCGAATGCAGCGACACCAGCGCGTTCGACAATCCCGGCCCGCGCGAGACGATGCAGACCCCCGCCCGGTTGCGCAGCCGCCCGTCCGCGACGGCCATGAAGCCGGCCCCACCCTCGTGCCGGCAGACGATCATGCGGATGGAGTTGCGTTCGGTCAGCACGCTGGTCAGGCCGACATAGCTCTCGCCCGGCACGCAGAAAATCTGGTCGACGTCATGGGCTTCGAGGCTGTCCGCCAGCAGGCGGGCGACGGTGGTGGTCATCCTGGTATTTCTCCCTTCGGTCACGCCGACGATAGGCGCGCGATCTTCAAGTGACCAGACCGGCGGGCTCTGCTAACAGGCGCGCCCATGCTCAAGCGGTTCTACGCCCGGGTCATGGCGCTCGCGGCCTCTCCCTATGCGACATGGTGGCTGGCGGCGATCGCCTTCGCCGAGGCCAGCTTCTTCCCCATCCCGCCTGACGCGCTGCTGATCCCGATGGCGCTGGCGAAACCACGCGCGGCCTGGCGCTTCGCGCTGGTCTGCACGATCGGGTCGGTCGTGGGCGGCGCCCTCGGCTACCTGATCGGCTACGCCGTCTTCGACCAGCTCGCTCGGCCGATCCTGCAATTCTACGGCTATGGCAACGCCTATGCAGCGTTCCAGGCGAGGTTCCAGGAATACGGCGTGTGGATCATCCTGATCAAAGGGTTGACGCCGATCCCCTACAAGATCGTCACCATCGCCGCGGGCGCGGCGCAATTCAGCTTCGGCCTGTTCATGGCGGCCAGCCTGGTCACCCGCGGCGGCCGCTTCTTCCTGGTCGCCACGCTGCTGCACTTCTTCGGGGATTCGGTGCGCGTGTTCATCGAGAAGCGGCTGACCCTGGTGACCACCGCGCTGGCGGTGGGGATCGTCGCCGGCTTCCTGGCGCTGAAATTCCTGTAGGCCGGATCAGCGGTTCGACGCCGCGCCGATCCACACCTCCCGATACAGGCCCACGATCTCCGCCGCGCTGGGCACGCGCGGATTGTTGCCGGGACTGCCGGAGGCCAGCGCCTGCTCCGCCATCAATGCCATCTTGCCGGTCCAGTCGGCTTCCTTGATGCCGTATTCCGCCGGCGTCGGCACCGAGAGGTCCTTGTTGAGCTGCTCCAGGCCCGTCACCAGTTTCGCCGCCGCGACGGCATCGCCGTCGCCGGCCGCCGCGAAGCCGATCCGGCGGGCGGCGGCGGCATACCGAACCTCGGCGCCCGGAACGGAGAAGCGGGTGATGGCCGGCAGCAGCATGGCGTTCGACAACCCGTGCGGCACATGGAAATGCGCCCCGATCGGCCGCGACATCCCGTGCACCAGCGCGACGGAGGAATTGGAGAACGCCAGCCCCGCCTCGGTCGCGCCCAGCATCATCGCCTCGCGCGCCACCGCGTTGCGCGGTTCGGCATAGGCGGTGCGGATGTTCGCCCCGATCAGCGCCATGGCCGACAGCGCCAGCGCGTCGGAGATCGGGTTGGCGCGCTTCGACACATAGGCTTCCAGCGCGTGCGTCAGGCTGTCGACGCCGGTGTCGGCGGTGGTGCGCGGCGGGACGGAGTAGGTCAGCTCGTAATCTACCAGCGCCGCCAGCGGCAGCGCGCCGAGGCCGGCGATCAGCATCTTCTCGTCGCGCTCGACATCGGTGATGACGGTGAAGCGCGTGCATTCGCTGCCCGTGCCGGCGGTGGTGGGGATGGCGATGACCGGCAGCGTCCCCTTGTCGGCGGCGAACGGCGCCTTGTAGTCGCGCATCTTCCCGCCGCCTGCGGCCAGGATCGCCATCGCCTTCGCCGTGTCGATCGGCGAGCCGCCGCCGAAGCCGATCAGGCAGTCGAATTGGCCCTTCCGCAACTCCGCCACGCCGGTTTCGACCACCGTGTCGGTCGGATCGGGCACCGTGTCGCTGAACACGGACGCCGCGATCCCCGCCGCCGCCAACGGGTCGAGGCAGTGCTGCACGTGCCCCGACTTCACCATGAACGGATCGGTGACCACCAGGGGACGCGACAGGCCGAACTTGCCCAGTACCTCGGCGACCTGCTTCACCGCGCCGCCGGTGACCAGCATCAGGCGGGGCGAGGCGAAATTCATGTTGATCTGGGTCATCGCGGCTTCCTCCGGCGTTGTCAGCGCGGTTTAGCGCGCGCGGCGGGCGTCGTCACCGCCCGATCGAACCCGGATGGGCCTCATCCCCTCTCCCGAATCGACGCTGCGTCCAGCAGAAGAGGTAGAGTTGGGAGGAACGGCGCATGGCCGTTTCAGGAACGGAGGGTGTGATGGCCAGTCTACAGCAGATCCTGAACGACATCGTTCAGTTGCTGGCCCGCCTGGGGGGCCTGATCCTGGCCGCGGTCGTGGCGATCGAAGCCGCGTTGCGGCAGGCCATGGATACCGCGGGCGTTCCCCAGGGATTTCAGTCGATCATCCTGATCGCCGTGACCGTGATCGTGATCCTGGCGGCGCTCCGGCTTCTCGGCGGCATTCTGCGGCTGGCGGTGATCGTCGTGCTGCTGCTGCTCCTGCTGCACGTCCTGATGCCCGGCCAGATCGTCCACGTGCCGTGACCGGCCGGGGCGTCGGCACGCCTCGGCCGGATATCGCTCAGGATCGGCGGGACGTCGCCGCCGGCAGCAGGTTGCTGGGCACGCTCGTCGCCAAGGTGTTCTGCGCGTTTGCCAGCAGCGCGTTCTTGGTGGTGCTGCTCACGCTGGAGCCCAGCCAGTAATTCGCCACCTGGGAGGCCATCGCCGCCAGCGTGCCGACCAGGATCGAGCCGAACTGGCCGTCGGACGCGCTGAGGCGGTTGGCCAGCACGGAATAGGTGGTCCAGCCGAACGCGGCGACGATGACGATCGACACCACCACGCCTCCGTACGCCAGCCCGCTATGCGTCTTGGCCAGTTCCGTCGCCATGTCGCGCGCCGAACCGGTGTCCGCGAGGCGGGTCTTGAGGTCGTCCAGCGCGTCCTTGCGCAGCGCGTCGGCCTCGGCGTCCGCGTCCTTCTGCATCTGCGCGTGCAGTTCCGCCAACTTCGCCGCCAGTTCGTTGGAGGCTTGCGGATCGGCCTGCAGATGCGCCACCGCCGCCTCCGCGCCGCCCGGCGCGGTCAGGTCGGCGGCAGTGCCGACGACGGTCTGCACCACGGAGGCGACCTTCGCGGTCGCGTCGGCGCCTTTCGACCCGAAGATCAGGCCGGCGAGTTGCGGCGCCAGGGTCAGCACCAGGGGGATCAGGGCAGCGAACATATCAGGCTCCTATGGCATGGCGCGCGGCCTCGCACAGGCGCGCGCGTTCCGCCGCGCCCTGGGAGCCGCCGTTGATGGTGATTGTCATTTTTTCTAACATCCAGGCGTCGGCGAGAGCGTTCAGCCTGCGCGAGGACCAGAACCAGGCGGCGCTGTCGGCGGCCCCTTGCCGGGTCGCGGCATGCTCGACCGCCGCGTCCAGCGCCAGGTGCATCGCCGCGGCGAACTTCGTGTAGGTCTCCCGCCCGGTGATCTGGATCAGGCCCCGGCCGCGAAAACGCCAGCCGTCGCCCGAGGCGCTGTCGCCGTTGCCCAGCCGGTCCGCGTAGACGGTATTCGCCAGCCGTTCCGGTTCCATCGCGCAGGACTGGGCGGCGGCCTCGGACGGGAAACGGCTGGGCCAGACGGCGCAGAGGCGCGCGGCGCTGTAGCTGAGGTTTTCCTCCAGCACGCGGAACCCGTCGCTTTCGACCGAACACTGCCCGAGGAAGGCGGCAATGCGGTTGGGGGTGGTGACGGCGGCCTGTCCGAGCGGGGTGGCCAGCGCTTGGGCCCAGGCGGCGCGATCGGCGTCGGAGAGGCGCGGCGCGACGGCACGCAGGCCCCGAACGAGACGATCGGAAAGGGATGGGCGGGACGTGGTGAGGACGAGCGTCGCCGCCGCGGCGGCTGGGGACAGTGAAGGTTCGGCGAACAGGTCTGTCGGGGCGGACACTGGGATTCCTTCAAATCGGGACGAGGTGAAATGGTTTCCAATGTAATGTACGGCGGCGTCCGCCGAGCGGACTTTCGGAGATACGGAGATCACGGAACCGTAGACCGGCACTGATCGCGCTCCCCCTAATCGCGTTCCCCGGAGATCGGGATCAACGCCGGTTGAAAGATGCGGGGCGGCTGGCATGGCTCGAATGTGGGAATTAAGTCACATTTCATGCCGAATGTCAAGCAATTTCGTTTCCGACATTCTCCCGCCGGCCTGCCGACCATCCTATCGACGGCCGGCTTTCAACCGCACCGATGGCACGGTTCCCGTCGGGAACGTCGCTTTTGCAACCCCTTATCCCCGTCCTGAAAGCTCAGGGAAATCCTCCTCCCGGAACTCCCCGTCCGCCCTCTGTCTCGCCTTGGCCAGTCTCTCTTCGGTCTGCCGCAGCTCGACCCTGCGGATCTTGCCGGAAATCGTTTTGGGCAACCCGCCGAAGCTGATCCGCCGCACCCGCTTATAGGGCGCCAGCGTCGCGCGCAGGTGCTGGAAGATCGACAGCGCCGTGGCGGCGTCCGGTTCGTGGTCTGCGGCAAGGGTGATATAGGCCTTCGGCACCGCCATCCGCACCGGATCGGGCGCCGGCACCACCGCCGCCTCGGCCACCGCGGCGTGCTCGACCAGCGCGCTTTCCAGCTCGAACGGGCTGATGCGGTAATCCGAGGCTTTGAACACGTCGTCCGCCCGCCCGACATAGGTGTAATACCCGTCGGCATCGCGCGTTGCGACATCGCCGGTGCGATAGGCCAGGTGGTTGCCGGTCTTGCGGCCCAGCGGCACGAACGAACCGTCGTCGTTCCGGTACCCGCGCATCAGCCCGACCGGCGCGGGATCGAGTTCCACGCAGACCTCGGCCTCCTCCGCCTTCTGCCCCTCGGTGTCGAGCAGCGCGATGCGATAGCCGGGGGATTCCAGGCCCATCGAGCCGGGCCTGACCGCCTGGCCGGGGAAACAGCCGATCAGCAGGGTGGTCTCGGTCTGGCCGTAGCCTTCGCGCGGGGTATGGCCCCAGACTTTCCGCACTTGCTCGATGACCTCGGGATTCAGCGGCTCGCCGGCGGAGCAGACCTCCCGCAATGAGGTCTTCCAGCGCGCCAGGTCCTCCTGCACGAACATCCGCCAGACCGTGGGCGGGGCGCAGATCGTGGTGACCTTGTGTTCGACGATCGCGTCCAGCATGCCGGCGGCGTGGAAGCGCGGCTGGTTGGCGATGAACACCGTGGCCGCCGCGTTCCAGGGGGAAAAGAAGCAGGAATAGGCATGCTTGGCCCAGCCCGGCGAGGAGATGTTCAGGTGCATGTCCCCCGGCTGCAGCCCGATCCAGTACATCGTGATCAGGTGCCCGACCGGATAGGATTGGTGGGTGTGCTCCACCAGCTTCGGCCGCGACGTCGTGCCGGAGGTGAAATAGAGCAGCAGCGGGTCCGTCGCCTTCGTCGCCCCGTCCGGGACGAACGCCGCCGGCGCTTGCAGCAGCGCCTCGTAGCTGTGCCAGCCGGCGGGCGCGTCGCCGACCGCGATCCGCGTGACGGTCGGGTCCAGGCCGTCGAACTTCGCCGCATCGGCGCCGGCGGCGACCAGATGCCGCACCCGCCCGCGGTCGAAACGGTCCTTCAGGTCCGCAGGCGTCAGCAAGGTCGTCGCGGGGATCACGACGGCACCCAGCTTCATCGCCGCCAGCATCACCTCCCACAGCGGAACGATGTTGCCCAGCATCAGCAGGATGCGCTCCCCCCGCTTGACGCCAAGTGCGCGCAACCCGTTGGCGACGCGGCTGGAGGCTTCCGAAAGCGCGCCGAACGTCCGCGTGGCGGCGCCGGCGCCGACGATCTTCAGCGCCAGGTCGTTGGCGTGGGTCGTGGCCAGTTCGGCGTCGAACCAGTCCAGCGCGTAGTTGAAATCGTCCAGGTCGGGCCAGCGGAAATCACGATGGGCGGCGATGTAGTCAGTGCGATGGGCGAACAGGAAATCACGCGCGGTCTTGAAGGCCTGAGTGGTCATGATCCGTCTCCGTCTCCCCGCCGCCCATCTCCGGGGCGTCGTTGCGCGTGGTTATAGCGCACCCCGACACCGCGCGGAACGGCCGTCAGACGGCAGCCGCGGCCCGCTATCCCCGCGTCTGCCCCGCCAGCCAGCGGAACACAACCGAGAAATCCTTCTCCGCGTCCCCTGCTTCCATCGCCTTCTCGTAGAAGCTCAGTGCCTGCGCCCCCAGCGGCGTCGGCGCGCCGACGGACTCCGCCGCCGCCTGCGACAGCCGCACGTCCTTTACCATCAGCTTGGTCATGAAGCCCGGCGCGTAGTCCCGGTTCGAGGGCGCGGCCGGCGCCGGACCGGGGGCCGGGCACTAGGTCGACAGCGCCCGCACCGTCGCGGCGGCGGCCGAGGAGGCAGGGCTGATGATGCTG
>NZ_DASZTJ010000081.1:0-2397 GCF_035548235.1 Rhodopila sp. | reverse complement strand
CGGGTCGGCGGGCCAGGCAAGCTACGCCGCCGCCAACGGGACGCTGGCCGCGATCGTGCGCGCCCGTCGCGCGCGGGGGCTGGCGGGGCTATGCGTGGACTGGGGACCCTGGGCCGAGGGCATGGCCGCGGAAGACCGCGTGCGGCGGCGGTCTCTGGGTCTGATGCCGATGGAGGCCGGCGCCGCTCTCGCGGCCATGCAGGCGTTGCTGGACAGCGGCGCCGTCCAGGCGTCCGTCCTGCCGCTGCGCTCCTGGAACGCCTTCTTCGGCGCGCATCCGCGCATCGGCGACGATCCGTTCTTCGCGACGCTCCGTCCGGAGCAGGTATCGTCCGAAACGATTTCGTCCGACGGCATCGTCGCGCAGCTTCGCGCCATGCCGGACCAGGCGCGCCGCCGGGCGTTGCTGCAGCATCTGCGGCTGGCCCTGGCGACGGTGCTGGGGGCCGATCCGCAAGCCCACGTCGCCCCCGAAACGCCGTTTCAAGAGCTTGGGCTCGACTCACTGATGTCGGTGGAATTGCGGAACCTGCTCGCCAAGGCGTTCGACGTCGCGCTGCCGCCGACGCTGGCGCTCGACTACCCGACGCTCGCGACGTTGTCGGATCACATCATGCAGCAGCTTTTCCCGGCCACTGTCCCGGATCGGTCCGACGACATCGCCGCGATCGTCGCCATGTCGGACGCCGAGGCCGAGGAATTGTTGCGTCGGGAACTGGAGGGTCTCGGTGTCTGATCCCGCTGCCCCTCTCAGCCCGGTCAAGCAGGCGCTGGTGGAAATCCGGCGGCTGCGGGCGCAACTGGCGGAGCGGCAGGCCCGCGACGCCGAACCCATCGCCATCGTCGGCGCCGCCATACGCTTCCCCGGCGGCATCGCTCGGCTGGACGATTTCTGGTCCCTGCTCGCCGACGGCGCGCACGCGATCACCGAGGCGCCGCCGGGACGTTGGCGCGAAGATCGCGCCGCCGGCACCATCCGCCGCGGCGGCTTCGTCGACGGCATCGACCGGTTCGACGCCGCGTTCTTCGGCATCACGCCCCGTGAAGCCGAAAGCATGGACCCGCAGCACCGCATCCTGCTGGAGCTGACATGGGAGGCGCTGGAACACGCCGGCATCCCGCCCACCAGCCTGTCCGGCACCCAGGCGGGCGTCTTCGTCGGCCTGTCCAACAGCGACTATGGCCGCATGCTGCTGGAGCGGACCGAGGACATCGACGCCTATTCATCCTTCGGCCTCGCCGAATCGATCGCGGCGGGGCGGCTGTCATATGTCCTCGACGCCAGGGGACCCAGCCTCGTCGTCGACACCGCCTGCTCATCGGGGCTGATGGCGGTCCATGTCGCCTGCCGGAGCCTCGCGTCGGGCGAGTCGAGCCTCGCCGTGGTGGGGGGCGCGAACCTGATGCTGGCGCCGGAGGTGACGCTCAGCTTCAGCAATGCGCGGATGCTGTCCGCCGACGGGCAGTGCAAGACGTTCGATGCGGACGCGGACGGTTACGTGCGCAGCGAAGGATGCGCCGTCGTCATCCTCAAGCGCCTGCGCGACGCGCAGGCCGACGGCGATCGCGTGCTGGCGGTGATCCGGGGTTCGGCGGCCAATCATGATGGCCGCAGCGCCGGGCTGACGGCGCCGAACGGACCGGCGCAGGCCGCCGTCATCCAGGCGGCGCTGCGCAACGCGAAACTGGCACCCGCCGACGTCGACTACGTCGAGGCACACGGCACCGGCACGCCGCTGGGCGATCCGATCGAGGTCCAGGCGCTTGCCGCCGCCTATGGACCGGGCCGCGCCGCCGACAAGCCGCTGCTGGTCGGGTCCGTCAAGACGAATGTCGGGCATCTGGAGGCGGTCGCGGGCCTGGCGGGCCTGCTGAAGGTCGTGCTGTCGCTTCGGCACGACAGGCTGCCGATGCATCGCAACGTCTCGGCGCTCAACCCCCGCGTGGCCTGGCATGACCTGCCGGTCTCCGTCGTCACGGCCGCTCGGTCCTGGGCGCGCACCGAACGGCCGCGGCGGGCAGGCGTCAGCGCGTTCGGTTTCTCGGGCACCAACGTCCATGTCATCGTGGAGGAGGCGCCCACCGCGGTCCGCGGGACCGAACCGCCGGTGAACCGGCCTGAGCTGTTCCTGCTGTCCGCCCGTTCGCCCGAGGCGCTGCGGGCGCTCGCCGCCGATTATGGTGCGTGGCTGGACCGGAGCGACGCTCCGCTGGCCGCGATCTGCCATGCCGTTTCCGTTTCGCGGTCGCATCATCGCCATCGCCTGGCCGCGATCGTCCGCGACCGGGCCGAGCTCGCGGCGTGCCTGCGGAATTGGTGCGACGGCCTCGCCGACGGCCGGATAGTTTCCGCAGAAACCGAGCAGCCGGCGCCGCAGGTCGGGATATTCTGTCCTG
>NZ_DASZTJ010000080.1:0-26201 GCF_035548235.1 Rhodopila sp. | reverse complement strand
TCACGCACCTGACCACGCGGGTCGGCGACACCGCGCAGACCGATGTCCCGCTGATCGGCATCGTCGATGCCCATGCCTGGCGCGTCGTCGCCAACTTCAAGCAGAGCTTCATCCAGGACTTCAAACCCGGCGACACCGCCTGGATCTGGCTCGATTCGCGGCCGTGGCGCCTCTATCGCGCGCGCGTGGCCGGCGTGGCGCGGGGGATCAGCCGCAGTCCGACGCCGGTGGGCCTGCTGCCCTACGTCGCGCCGACGACCGATTGGATCCGCCTGCAGCGGCGGTTCCCCGTGACGCTGACGCTGGTCGACCCGCCGTCCGACCTGCCGCTCTACATGGGGGCCGACGCGCGGGTGCTGATCCTGCCATGATCGCCTGGTCGCGGCGCGCGCTGGACCGGGCCGCCGCGCTGGTCCAGGCGTTGTACCTCGATCTGCTGGATGTAAGGTGGTCCGGCCACCGGGCGGCACTGTGCGCCGTCGCGACCCTGAGCACGACGCTGGCGACCGTACTGGCGCTGCTGCTGCACCTGGAGGACGTCTGGTGGGCGAGCATCAGCGGCTTCATCTGCACGCAGGCGACCAGCCCGGCATCGGTGCGCAAGGCCATCCTGCGCATCATCGGCACGGCCGCCGGGGCGGGCGCGATCATCGCGCTGAGCCCGCTCCTGGTGGACGACCCCGTGCTGATCACGCTGGCGCTGTTCGTCGCCAGCACCCTGGGACTCCTCGGCCTGCTGGTCAGCGATCACGGCTATGCCTGGATGCTCGGCGCCGTCACGGTGGACATGGTGCTGATCGGATCCATGACCGATCCTGACTCGGTCCTGCATGTGGGCGTCCTGCGCACGGCCGAGGTCGCCGTCGGCAGCCTTGCGGCCGTGCTGGTCGCCTGGCTGGCGGGGATGGAGGACACGTCCCACGCAGAGGCGCCGCCGCGTCCGGGGTGGCGGCATCTGCTGGACGCCCAGTGGCCGGCGATGGGGCATGCGACGCGGGCCGCGCTGGGCATCGTGGCGGTTCCCTGGGTGTGGCAATGGCTGCATGTCCCCAGCCAGGCGCAGATCGCGGTGACGATCGCGGCCGTGATGGCGCTGCCGGCGGTGGGCGCGGACCCGCAGGAGGACCAGCGGAAACTGCGGGAACGCGGGATCTACCGCCTGGTCGGCTGCTTCCTGGGGGGCATCGTGGGGCTGCTGTGCCTGGCCATCTCGATCCAGAGCTTCCTGCCCTGGCTGCTGACCCTGGGCGCCGGGATCTGGATCAGCGCCCATATCCAGGCCAGCGAGCGCGGGACCGGCTATATCGGGACGCAGGCCGCGGTCGTGTTCATCATGACGCTGGTGCAGGGATCGGGACCGCCGGAGAGCCTGGTGCCGGGGGTGTCCCGGTTCGCCGGGATCGCCGGCGGACTGCTTGTGTTGCTTCTCGTCAGCCTGCTGACCGCGCCCGACCCGGCCCAGCCAGCCGTCGCGCGGCGATAGCGCGCAGCGCGCTGACCCCGATGCGGGACCCCGATGCGTTGACCCCGGTGCGGGACCCCGATGCGGGACCCCGCCGTGACGGGGACGAGGGTGCCGCCGCTAGGCCGAGGCGACCAGCTCCGCGATCGCCGACCCCACATCCGCGGTGCCGGCCTGGCCGCCCATGTCACGGGTCTTCGGGCCGCTTTCCCGCAGCAGCGTCTCGATCGCCGCGACGATCGCCTTGCCGGCAGCGTCCTCGCCCAGGTGCTCCAGCATCAGCGCGGCGGACCAGATCTGGCCGATCGGGTTGCAGATGAACTTGCCGGCGATGTCCGGCGCCGATCCGTGCACCGGCTCGAACATCGACGGGAAGGCGCGTTCGGGGTTGATGTTCGCCGACGCGGCCACGCCGATCGACCCGGCCACCGCCGGTCCCAGGTCGGACAGGATGTCGCCGAACAGGTTCGATCCCACCACCACGTCGAACCAGTCCGGGTGCTGCACGAAATGCGCGCACAGGATGTCGATGTGGTACTGGTCCGTGCGGATGCCGGGATAGGCCTTCGCCATCTCGGCGAACCGTTCGTCCCAATACGGCATGGTGAAGGTGATGCCGTTCGACTTCGTCGCCGAGGTGACATGCTTCTTCGGCCGGGTCTGCGCCAGCTCGAACGCGTATTTCAGGATCCGGTCGGTGCCCTTGCGGGTGAAGACCGACTGCTGGGAGACGAATTCGCGGTCCGTGCCCTCGAACATGCGCCCGCCGACCGAGGAGTATTCGCCCTCGGTGTTCTCGCGCACGACATAGAAGTCGATGTCCGCTTCGGTCCGGCCGGCCAGCGGCGTGCGGACGCCGGGCATCAGCTTGCAGGGCCGGACATTGGCATACTGGTCGAAGCCCCGGCGGATCGGGATCAGCAGGCCCCACAGCGAGACGTGGTCCGGCACGCCCGGCCAGCCGACCGCGCCCAGCAGGATCGAGTCGGATTGCGCGAGCTGGTCCAGCCCGTCATCCGGCATCATCTTGCCGGTTTCCTTATAGGTCTCGCAGGACCAGTCGTAGTGTTTCAGCTCCAGCTCGAAGCCGAAGCGGCGGGCGGCGGCGTCGATCACCTTCAGGGATTCCGGCACGGTCTCCTTGCCGATGCCGTCACCGGGCAGAACCGCGATCTTGTGTTTCCGTGCCATCGACCTGTTCCCTCCAAGCTGTCAGCCCCGGATAGCCGAGCTTGGGCGTTCGGCCAAGTCGTTGGGGGCATCACGTCATGGCCCGGTCAAGCCGGGCCGTGACGAGGAGCGTGCGTCCGCGGGGGAGTTTGCGTCCAGGACCGGGGAGCCCGGTTCAGTGGGACGGGGAGCCTGCTTTCAGTCGCCCTTCTCGCCGGGATAATCCGGTTCCGTCAGGAACGGGAACGGGCCGGGATAGGTCTGCACGTAAGCCGTGTGCGTCACGAACCCGGTCGCTGCCTGCCACAGATGGATCTGGTACGCCGGCGGCTCGAAGTTCAACGCCCCCGGGTCGTCGGCCTCGAAGGTCAGCTGCACCTGGTGCGCGACCGACGGCGACACGGTGGCGACCGCGTGTGCCACCTGCCCGACGATCGGGCGATGGTGATGCCCGGCGATGATCCGCTGCACCTGCTTGTGCCTGCCGATCACCGCGGCGAACCGCTCCGGTTCCTGCAGGGCGATCCGGTCCATGTGCGGCAGGCCGGTGAAGAACGCCGGGTGGTGCATCGCCACCAGCGTCGGTTTCGACGGCTGCTCCGCCAGCCGCGCATCCAGCCAGCCAAGCTGGCTGTCGGACAGCGCGCCATGGCTCTGCCCCGGCACCAGCGTGTCGAGCATGACCACGCGCACCGGATGGTCCTCGATCGTGTACTGGACGAATTCCGGATCGCCGGTCACGCCGGGCAGGTACGCCAGGTGCTGGCGCAGGTTGCCGCGGCGATCGTGGTTGCCGGGCACGACATAGACCGGGCCCGGCAGCGCGCGGCGCAGGATGGTGGCGAAATTCTCATACTCCGCCGGCATGCCGCATTCCGTCAGGTCGCCGGTGATCAGCACCAGGTCGGGCTGGGGCTGCATCCGCCGCACCACCCGCAGCGCCTGCTCCGTCAGCATGTTGGTTTCCGAGACCCGGTTGCAGGCCATGCCGCGGGGGCGGACATGCAGGTCGGTCAGTTGCACGATCAGCATCGGCGGTTGCTCCGTCGGCGGTTACGTTGTCGGCGTTACGCCGTCGGCGATTACGCCGTCGGTGATTACTCCGTTGGTGATTACTCCGTCGGCGATTACTCCGTTGGTGATTACTCTGGCACCTTCAGGGCGGTCTGCTCGACATAGGGGCGGAGCAGGGCATCGGCCTCCTGCTGAGCCTTGGCCATGGCCGCTTCCGGCGTCGCCTTGCCGGCCAGCACCGCCTGCACGCCGTCTTCCAGCGCCTTGCGCACGCCCACCACGTTGTAAGTGGAGAACCAGCCGCGCGCGTATTGCAACTGGTCCAGCGCCACCTTCGCGTTGGGATGGGCCGCCATGAAGCTCTTCATGTCCGGCAGGTCATAGGCGGCGATGCGCGGCGCGAAATAGCCGGTGAAGCGGCTCCAGCGGCCGGCGACCTCGGGCGAGACCAGCCATTTCATCAGCGTCCACGCGGCCGCTTCCCGTTCGGGGCTGTTGCCCTTGGGCAGGATCAGCGAGGCGCCGCCGATCGGTGCGGCGTTGACCAGCGCGCGCGGCAGGAAGGCGGTGCGGTACGGGGTCTTCATGTTGTCGCGCACGAAGGACAGCGCCCCGGTCGACAGGACCATCATCCCCAGCCGGCCCTGGAAGAAGGCGGTGGTGACGGCGTTGGCGTCGGTGACGCCTTCGGGCATCGCCTTGTCCTTGTGCACCAGGTTGTCCAGCAGCTTCACCGCGCCGATGGTCGTGGGGGTGTTGTAATAGACCTCCCCGCCATAGCCGGTGTTGTAGAAGTCGCCGCCGTTCGACATCGCCAGCGCCGAGGTGATCCAGCCGCAATAGTCATAGGTGCCGGGCATCATGAAGCCCCAGCGCGTGGTGTTGCCGTCGTCGCGCTTCACCAGCTTCTTCGCGTCGGTCACGAAATCCTGCCAGGTGACCGGCGGCTTGTTCGGGTCCAGCCCGGCGTCCTTGAAGGCGTCCACGCTGTAATACAGCAGCGGCGTCGAGTTCTGGAACGGCACGCCGTAGACATGCCCGCCCTCGGTCGAGTTCAGCTTCAGCGCCGGCCAGAACTCGGACTCGAACTGGTCGACGGTCTGGCCGTCCTTGGCGATCAGCGGATCGAGGTTTTCGATTTCATTGTCGATGACGTATTCGCGCACGAAATTCGCGCTCATGATCACCACCGCCGGCGGCTTGCCGGCCTTGATGGCGGCGTGCGTCTTCAGGTTGGTGTCGTCATAGCTGCCCGTATAGACAGCCGTCACGTTGATGTCGGGATGGGACTTGTTGAAGTCGCCGATGACCTTCTGCATCTCGACGGCAAGCTTCCCCTGCACCGGCACCGGGAAATACATGTCGATGTCGGTGGCGGCACGGGCGGCCCCGCCGGCGAGCAGCAGGGCGGCGAGCGTCGCGGAAAGATGCAGGCGCATGGTATGGAAATCCTATTTGATGCCGGAATAGGTGAAGGACTCGACGAAACGCCGCTGGAACAGCACGAAGACGACCAGCAGCGGGGCGGCGACGAAGAAGGTGCCGGCGGCGATCACGCCCCATTCCGATCCGGCCTCGGCGCCGGAGGTGAAGGAGGCGAGGCCGACCGTCAGCACCTGGTTGGACGGCGAGGACGTCGCCATCAGCGGCCACAGGAACTCGTTCCAGTGCGACGTGACGGAGACGATCGCGAAGGCGATCAGGCCGGGACGGGCCAGCGGCAGCAGCACGTGCCAGATGATGCGCAGGCGGGAGGCGCCGTCGACCACGGCCGCTTCCTCGTAATCGCGCGGCAGCGAGCGGAAGGTCTGGCGCATCAGGAACACGCCGAAGGCCGAGGCGCAGTACGGCGCCATGATGCCCGGCAGCGTGTCATAGAGGTGCAGCGAGATCAGCGTCGCCATGTTGGGCACGATCAGGATCGGCGGTGCCAGCATAAGTTGCAAAAGAAACAAATAGAACAGAACGGTCGCACCGCGAAACCGCAGCCGAGCGAAGGCGTATCCGGCGAGGCTGACGGTGATGCACTGGATGAGCAGGATCCCGCCGCAGACCAGCAGCGTGTTGAGATACCACAGCGGGAAGCTGCCGGCGCTCCACGCGTCGGCGAAGTTGCGCCATCCGAACGGTCCCGAGGGCCACAGCGCGGCGAGGTCGGGCGCGCCGGCGCCGGCTTCCCGCACCGACGCCACCGCCATCCAGGCGAACGGGATCACCCACAGCAGCGCGCCGAGGCCGGCCAGCGCCAGCCAGACGCGGTCAGCTTTGGGGACGCGGTCAGCTTTCATAGTGGATGCCTCGTTCCAGCCGGCGGATCGATGCCGCCGACAGCGCGAACAGGAACGCGACGCTGACCACCGTGGCGGCGGAGGCGAGGCCGAGATCGAAATTCTGGTGCGCCTGCTGGTAGATGTAGAACAGCATCATGGACGTGGCGTCGGACGGTCCGCCGTCGGTCAGGACGATCACGTGGTCGATCTGGGTGACCGCGTTCAGCGTGGCGATGACGCCGACGAACAGCAGGGTCGGGCCCAGCAGCGGCAGGGTGATGCGGAAGAAGCGCTGCAGCGCGTTGGCGCCGTCGATGCGCGCGGCGTCCAGCAGGTCCTGGGGCACGCCGGCCAGGCCGGCGAGGAAGAACAGCATGTAGTAGCCGCAGTTCTTCCAGATGCTGATGGCGATGATCGACCCCAGGGCCAAGGACGGGTCGCCCAGCCAGTTCGTTTCAGCCAGGCCGAAACGGCCCAGGTAGTGATCCAGCAGCCCGGCCTCGGGCAGGAAGATGAAGGCGAACAGCGCGGCCGCGGCGACCAGCGGGATCAGCATCGGCAGCGCGACCAGGGTGCGCAGCACGCCGGTCAGCCAATTGGTCTCCCGCAGGGCGACGGCGAACAGCAGCGACAGCGCGATGCCGGGGAGGATCGTCCCGGCGGCATAGATCGCGGTGTTGACGACGGCCGTCCGGAAATGCGCGTCCGCGAACAGGCGGGCGTAATTGCCCCACCCCCATGTGCCCGCCCCCCATATGCCGGCCCCTGATGTGCCGGCGCCGCCGAAGCCCTGGATCCGCAGGCTGCCGACCAGCACCTGCACCACCGGCCAGTAGGTGAACAGCGCCAGGAACACCCCCGAGGGCGCCAGCAGCGCGAACGCGGTCAAGGCCTGGGACGAGGCGATTCTCGGCCGGGGCAGGGAAAGTGTCATGGGGCGGTTGAGCGCGCGAGTGCCGGCCGTCATCAGGCCGGGCAGATAACGCGTGCCCGTGAAGGAGCGATGACGGTTCGGTGACGGTCACATGACAATGCCCTTCGGCCATACCTGGCGAAGGCGAATGGTCCGGTTCCAAAAATCAACCCGTTCTCGATCCGTGGGGAAGGGTCACGATCACCGTCGGAGCATTCCGGGCGAAGACCCATCTCTCGACGCTGCCGGATCGGGTGCCGCGGGTGGGGAAACCGTCACGCGGCATGGCACGCCGATCGCCAGCCGGGTGAGGAAGCGGCAGGCCGAACCGCGGCGCGTCTCCACCTGGCCGCAACCCTGCCGATTCATGCATGGCAGCCATCCGCTTGCCACCCGCGCGCATGCGTCGTCTCCTGCCGTGAACGGAAGGAAACGGCCAATGACAACAGTACGCTGGCGACTCATCGCTCTGTTGCTGATCGCGAACATGATCAACTACATCGACCGGGTGAACCTGTCGTTCGCGGCACCGCATTTCATGCGCCTGCTGGATATCGGCCCGGGCGAGATGGGCATCGTCCTCTCGGCCTTCCTGTGGACGTATTTCCTGCTTCAGGTGCCCTCGGGCATGGCGCTCGACCGCTGGGGCGTCCGTTTCGTGTTCGGTGGCGCGGCGGTCCTGTGGGGCGCCGCCACGATGCTGACCGCGACGATCACCAGCGCGATGTCGCTGCTGTTCTGGCGCGTCCTGCTGGGCGTGGGGGAAGCGCCGTCGGCGCCGGCCGGCACCAAAGTGCTGAGCGAATGGCTGCCGGACCAGGAGCGTGGGCTGGCCGGCTCGCTCAACGTCGCGGGGGTCCCGCTGGGGGTGTTCGTCGGCTCGCCGCTGATCTCCTGGCTGCTGACCCGTTTCTCCTGGCAGATGGTGTTCATCGTGACGGGCCTGCTCGCGGTCCTGTGGGGGATCGGCTGGACCGCCTATTACCGGCTGCCGGACCGGCACGCCGGCGCGAGCGATACCGAACGAAACCATATCCTGGCGAACAACGCCCGCCTGACCCGCGGCGACGTGCCGCGGGAGGCGAGCTGGGGCCAGTTGCTGACCAACCGCAACGTCCTCGGCCTCGCGCTCGGCCATGCGACGCTGCTGTTCAACCTGTATTTCTTCATCACCTGGCTGCCGACCTACCTGATCGAGCAGCACCACATGACGATGATCCATACCGGCCTTTATGGTGCGATCCCCTGGTTCTTCGGCCTGGCGGGCGCGCTGGCCGGCGGCGGCGCGTCCGATTGGCTGGTCCGGCGGGGCTGGAAGCTGATGCAGGCGCGCAAGGCGTTCCTGGGCCTGGGCATGATCCTGAGCATGGGGGCGCTGTTGTCGGTCTTCACCGACAGCACCGCCTGGACGGTCTTCTGGCTGAGCGTCGCCGTGTTCGGCCTGCTGCTGACCAACAGCGTGGTCTGGTCGGCGAATGCCGAGATCGCCCCCTTGACGCAGGGCGGCCGCGTCGCCGGCATCCAGAACTGCGTCGGCAACGCCGGCGGGCTGCTGGCGCCGATCGTCGCCGGCTTCCTGCTGCAGAGCACCGGCGCCTGGTCCGCCCCGCTGATCGTCGCCGCGATCGTCGCGCTGTTCGGCGCGGGGATCTACACGTTCATGCTGTCGGACAGCGGCCGCTTCGTCGTGGAGGATGGGGCGGCCCGCATCGGGTCGGCCGGCGCGCGCGCCTGACCGCCCCCAACAATTCCTCTTTGCATCGTCCGTCAATCCGGGCATGGTGCGCGCGTCCCGGGCACCCGCCGCGGGAGAGTGCGGGACACCCCGCCGCCGAAGGCGCAACCGGCCCCCGGAAACGCTCAGGCAAACGGACCGCGGACGGGTAGGGATCTCTGGAAAGCCAGGCTCGTTCAGGCCTGCACCGACGGAGTAAGGCGGTTTCCCCCGCCGAATCTCTCAGGTCAATGACAGAGGGGGGTCATCGGCGTCGGCACCCATGCCGGCACGTGACCCTGGAGTGTGTGCCCGTGGAATCGAATGCCGTGTCCCCGTCGACCGAACCGCTGCGGCAGACTCCGCTCGATGCCTGGCATCGCCGCCACGGCGCTCGGATCGTGCCGTTCGCCGGCTATGCGATGCCGCTGCAATACGATTTCACCGGGGACCTCGCGACCCGCTGCAAGGGCGGGATCATGGCCGAACACCTGCACACGCGGGCACAGGCGGGGCTGTTCGACGTGTCCCACATGGGCCAGGCGACGCTGGAAGGCGCGGGCGTGGCGGCGGCGCTGGAGGCGCTGGTGCCGGGCGACATCATCGGCCTGAAGCCGGGCCGCCAGCGCTACACGCTGTTCACCAACGAAGCGGGCGGCATCATCGACGACCTGATGGTCGCGCGCCTGGCCGAAGACCGCCTGTTCCTGGTGGTCAACGCCAGCCGCAAGGAGGTCGATTTCGGCCACCTGCACAACCACCTGTCCGGCCACACCCTGACGCCGCTGGAAGACCGGGCGCTGCTGGCCCTGCAAGGACCGGCGGCGAAGGACGTGGTGGGGGAGCCGGCGGCGGCACTGCCCTTCATGGCCGTCGCCGACCTGGCCTTGTTCGGCATCGCCTGCCAGGTCACCCGGTCGGGCTACACCGGGGAGGACGGGTTCGAGATCTCGGTCGCCGGCGCCGACGCCGAAGCCTTGGCCGACGCGCTGATCGCGCATCCGGCCGTCGTCCCGATCGGCCTGGGCGCACGCGATTCGCTGCGGCTGGAGGCCGGGCTGTGCCTCTACGGCAACGACATCGACGAGCTGACCAGCCCGGTGGAAGCCGGCCTGACCTGGGTCATCGGCAAGCGGCGGAAAATGAGCTGGGACTTCCCCGGCGGCCTGCTGGTCCGCGACCAGCTCGACAACGGCCCGCCACGCCGGCGGGTGGGAATCAGGCCGGAAGGACGGGCACCGGCGCGCGCGCTGACGCAGGTCCTGGCGATGGACGGCACCGAGGCCGGGACCGTGACCTCGGGCGTTTTCGGGCCCAGCGTGAACGGCCCGGTGGCCATGGGGTATGTGCGAAAGGATTTGGCGGACGACGGCACCCCGCTACAGTTGCTGCTGCGCGGCAAGCCGATTCCGGCCACGGTCTCACCCTTGCCGTTCGTTCCGCATCGATACCAACGCTGAAACAGGGAAACCCGTCATGGCCAGCAACAGCGCGGATAAGCGTTACACGAAAGATCACGAGTGGGTCGTCCTGGACGGCGACATCGCCACCGTCGGCATCACCGACCATGCGCAGGAGCAGTTGGGCGACCTGGTGCATGTCGAGCTGCCGGAGCTGGAGCGCCAGGTCGCCGAGAGTGAGGCCTGCGCGGTCGTGGAGAGCGTGAAGGCGGCGTCCGACGTCTACTCGCCGCTCGCCGGCAAAGTGGTCGAAATCAATGAAACCATCGTCGAAGACCCCTCCATCGTGAACAGCGACGCCGAAGGCGAGGGCTGGTTCTTCCGTCTCGAGCTCGAAAGCCCCGAGGCGTTCGAGGCGCTGATGGACCAGGACGCATACGACGAGTTCTTGGAAAGCCTGTAATGATCGATGTATTGGCGGAACTGACGGAACTCGAGGAAAACGACGGCTTCGTCCGCCGCCATATCGGTCCATCGGACAGCGAGTTGACGGCGATGCTGGCCACGGTCGGCGCGGCATCGCTGGATGACGTGGCGGCGAAGACCGTGCCGGGATCGATCCGGTCCAACGGCGCGCTCGACCTGCCGCCGGCGATCGACGAGGCCGCGGCGATCGCGGAGCTGCGGGCGTTCGCGTCCCGCAACGTGCTGAAGAAGTCGCTGCTGGGCCTTGGTTATCACGGCACCGTCACGCCGCCGGTGATCCTTCGGAACGTGCTGGAGAACCCCGGCTGGTACACCGCCTATACGCCCTACCAGGCCGAGATCGCGCAGGGGCGGCTGGAAGCGCTGCTGAACTTCCAGACCCTGATCATCGAGCTGACGGGGATGGAGATCGCCAACGCCTCCCTGCTGGATGAGGCCACCGCGGCGGCCGAAGCGATGGCCATGGCGCACGCGCTCGGCAAGTCGAAATCGAACGTGCTGGCGGTGGCGGACGACCTGCATCCTCAGACGCTCGCGGTGCTGAAGACGCGGGCGAAGCCGCTGGGGATCACCCTGCAGCCGGTGGCGCCGGGGGACGTGGCGGCGGTCGGCGCCGCCAACCCCTTCGCGCTGCTGCTGCAATATCCGGGCACGACCGGCGCGATCCGCGACCTGTCGACCGAGATCGCGGCGGCGCACGAGGCGGGGGCCCTGGCGATCGTGGCCACCGATCCGCTGGCGCTGACGGTGCTGACGCCGCCGGGCGAGATGGGGGCGGACATCGTCGTCGGGTCGGCCCAGCGCTTCGGCGTGCCGATGGGCTTCGGCGGGCCGCATGCCGGGTTCTTCGCCACGCGGGACGCGTTCAAGCGCGCGATGCCGGGGCGCCTGGTGGGGGTGTCGCTGGACGCCGCCGGGCAACCGGCGATGCGGCTGGCGCTGCAGACGCGGGAGCAGCATATCCGGCGCGAGAAGGCGACCTCCAACATCTGCACCGCCCAGGTGCTGCTGGCGGTGATCGCCGGCTTCTACGCCGTCTGGCACGGGCCTGCCGGCCTGGCGCGCATCGCCAGGCGCATCAACCTGCAGGCGCGCATCCTGGCCGACGCCGCGCTGCGCGCCGGGCTGACGGTGCGGCATGGGGATTTCTTCGACACGATCGTCATCGAAGGCGCGCCCGACCTGGTCGAACGTGCCGCCGAGGCCGGGTTCAACCTGCGGCCCGTCGATGGCGGCGTGGCGATCGCGCTGGATGAGACGATCACCCGCGTCGACTTGATCGCCTTGTCGGGCCTGCTGGGGGCCGAAGCCTTCGGCGGCGAAACCGCCAGTTCCTTGGGTGCGGTCGCCTCGATCCCGGCGCCGCTGTCGCGCGGCACGCCGTTCCTGCAGGGCGCGGTGTTCAACCAGCATCACGCCGAACACGAGATGCTGCGCTACCTGAAGCGGCTGGAGGACAAGGACGTCGCGCTCAATCGCAGCATGATCCCGCTGGGCTCCTGCACGATGAAGCTGAACGCCACGGCGGAGATGATCCCGATCACCCTGCCGGGCTTCGCCGACATGCACCCGTTCGCGCCGGCGGACCAGACCGAAGGGTTCCTGGCGGTCATCCGGCGGCTGGAATCCTGGCTCTGCGCCGCGACCGGCTTCGCCGCCGTCTCGCTGCAGCCGAACGCCGGGTCGCAGGGCGAATACGCCGGGCTGCTGGTGCTGCGGGCGTTCCACGAATCGCGCGGCGAGGGGCATCGGGACGTGTGCCTGATCCCGTCCTCGGCGCATGGGACCAACCCGGCCAGCGCCGCCATGGCAGGGCTGAAAGTCGTCGTCGTCGCCTGCGACAAGGAAGGCAACGTCGACCTGGCCGACCTGCGCGCCAAGGCCGAGAAGCATGCGGCGAACCTGGCGGCGCTGATGATCACCTACCCGTCCACGCATGGCGTGTTCGAGGGTGCGATCCGCGACATCTGCACCGTGGTGCACCAGCATGGCGGGCAGGTTTACATGGACGGCGCCAATATGAACGCGCAGGTCGGGCTGACCTCGCCGGCGTCGATCGGGGCGGATGTCTGCCACCTGAACCTGCACAAGACGTTCTGCATCCCGCATGGCGGCGGCGGTCCCGGCGTCGGGCCGATCGGCGTCGCGCCGCATCTGGCGGGCTTCCTGCCGAACCACCCGCTGCGCGCCGACGCGGGGCCGGAGACGGGGATCGGCCCGGTCTCGGCCGCGCCGTTCGGGTCCGCGCTGATCCTGCCGATCTCCTATGCCTATATCCGCATGATGGGCCCGGCGGGACTGAAGCGCGCGACGGAGGTCGCGATCCTGTCGGCCAACTACATCGCGCGGCGGCTGCGCGAGTCGTATCCGATCCTGTACGCCGGCCCGGGCGGGATGGTGGCCCATGAATGCATCATCGACTGCCGCGGTTTCGCGCAGGAGGCGGGCGTGCAGGTCGAGGACATCGCCAAGCGCCTGCAGGATTACGGCTATCACGCGCCCACCATGTCCTGGCCGGTGGCGGGCACGCTGATGATCGAGCCGACCGAGAGCGAGTCGAAGGCGGAGCTGGACCGCTTCTGCGACGCGATGATCGCGATCCGGGCGGAGATCGCGGCGATCGGGGCGGGGCGGCTGGACCGGGCGGACAATCCGCTGAAGCACGCGCCGCACACGGCGCACGAGGTGATGGCCGACGTCTGGACGCATGCCTATACACGCGCCCAGGCGGCCTATCCGCTGCCGTTCGTCGCCGCCGCCAAGTACTGGCCGCCGGTGAAGCGGGTCGACAACGTATACGGCGACCGGAACCTGGTCTGCACCTGCGCACCGCTGGAGGCTTACGCCCAGGCGGCGGCGTAGCGCTCGTCAGGCGACGATGACGTCCACCGACCCTGCGGCGGAGGCGAGGCGCCTGTCGCGCGTCAGCAGCGGCGCCCCAAGGGCCTCGGCCAGCGCCACGTAGACGGCGTCATACGCCGTCAGGTTGTGCCGCAGCGCCCAGGCGCGGCGGAGCAGCATGTCGTGCGGATAGCGCTGCATCGGCAAATCCGCGAGGTCGGTCAGCGCCGCGTCTCCACGCGCGGCGTCGATCATGCCGCCGGCGGCATAGCGCCGCAGCACCTGCGCGACTTCGACGTCGACCAGGTGAGGGGCATGCAGCGATTGGCCGGCGGTGAAGAGATGCTCCTCGATGGCCGCGGCCGACGGGGTGCGCAGCAGCACCTCCAGCACCGCCGACGCATCAACGACGATCACGCCCGGTCGCGTTCCGCTCGGACTGCGTCGGCGGGCGACGGCGCGGGGTTGGTCGCCGAGCGGGTGCGGAGACGGTCGCGGAGTTCGTGGAGGGTGGGGTGTTCGGCGATCTGCCGGACTTCGTTCAGCAGGTAGTCCGACAGCGACATGCCGGCCATTGCCGCACGTGCTTTGAGCTGGCGGTGCAGCGAGTCGGGCACGTTGCGGATTTGGATCATGACTCCCATGGGATCAACATGTGAACATGTGTCCCGCATGTCAACGATCGTGGTGACGGGTTTTGCTTGGCACACCCCCTGCATGCCCGGCCCGCGTCAGCAAGAGGGACGCGGCATGCTGTTCCACATGATCCAGGGCGGCCCCAAGCCGGTGGCGCCGTTCAGCCATGCGGTCGAGGTCGATGGCTGGGTCTTCGTCACCGGCCAGATGCCGGACACCCCCGCCGCCCCCGGGATCCTGCCGGCCGGGATCGAGGCGCAGACCCGGAACTGCATGGCCAACCTGGCCACCGTGCTCAACGGGATCGGCCTGGGGCTGGAGCATGTCGCCATGGTCCGCATCTACCTGACGCATTTCCAGGAGGACTACGCGGCGATGAACGCCGTCTACCGCACCTTCTGGCCCGAAGGCCGATTGCCGGCGCGCACCTGCATCGGCACCACCGGCCTTGCCTATGACGCCCGTATCGAGATCGACATGGTCGCCCGCCGCGGAACGGCATGAAACACGACGTCGCGGAGCGGCCTGACACACGACACCGCGGAGGACAAACGTCATGACGGACCTGAACGACGACCCCGGTGAAATCCCTTATCGCCGCTTCGGCATCCCGAAGCTGGGATTCGAGAATTACTGGTATCCCGTCATCACCGATGCCGAACTCGGGAAGAAGCCGAAAGGGGTGCGGCTGCTGGGCAACGACATCGTGCTGTTCCGCGACGGCGACAAGATCTTCGCCATGGACGACCGCTGCCCGCATCGTGGCGTGAAGATGTCGCTGGGACAGTGCCATTTCCCCGGCACGATCTCCTGCCCGTACCACGGCTGGACCTTCGACGGCGCCTCCGGAAAGCTGGCGGCGGCGCTGATGGACGGGCCGGACGCGCCGATCGTCGGCAAGGTCACGCAGCGGACCTATCCGGTCCAGGCGCACGGCGGACTGATCTGGATCTGGCCCGGCGCGATGGAGCCGTCCGTGCTGGCCGACGACGTGCCGGAATGGATCGGCGACCAGTCGACGTTCTTCAATATCTCGATGTACACCGATTACAAATGCAACTGGCGCTGGCTGGTCGACAACTGGCCGCAGGACCATCACGCCCAGTATGTGCATCGGAACTCCCCCGAACTGATCTTCCAGCCGCAGCTCCCTTATGCGCTGACGCTCGATCCCCAGCCGCTCGACGGCGACAAAGGCATCTCCATTCGTCGCTCGGGCGGAATGACCGGGGCGGACTATCCAAGCCTGGGGCATTTTCCGGCGAAGGAGTGGTGGCGGTTCATGAAGCCCTCGGGCCGAGGCAACGTCTCGGGATTTGCCAACTCAAAGGCGTACAAGGTCTATGGCATCAAGAACCAGTCGGAACTCTGGCTGCCGGGCCTGACGGTGGTCGGGCGCATGAGCGGCGAATACAGCCTGATCCAGTGGGCCGTGCCGATCGACGGGACGACGACGCGTTGTTTCAACATCAACAATTTCCGCCGCATGGGGAAATGGCGCGAACTCTACGACCGGGTGCATTACCGCGTGTTCCGAAGCTGGATCCACGACCGGATGTTCAGCGACCAGGACAAGGTGATCATCGAGACGACGATCGCCGGCCCCGAACGCCTGTCCAAGAGCGACACCGGCGTCCTCGCCTGGCGCAAGTTCGCCGGTGCGCATGCACGCCGTCCGACGGAACCGGTGGCGCTGGGACGGGAGGTCGCGTAGCTCAACGCGCGCCCGCCCCCGTCATCGCCTGGAACACGCCGTCGCGGCGGACCAGCGCATGGAACAGCGCCGCGCCAAGATGCAGCAGGATGGTCGCGAAGAACAGGTAGGCCAGGACGATATGGGCCTGAAGCAGCGCGGCGTGCAGGGCATCGCTGTGCGGCAGGATCGGGGGCAGGTGGACCACGCCCGCCAGCACCACCGGATAGCCGCCGGCCGACAGCATCCCCCAGCCGACCAGCGGCATCGCGACCAGCAGCGCGTACAGCACGACATGCGACAATTTCGCGCCGACCACCTGGATCGCCGGCAGGTCCGCGGGCAGCGGCGGGGCTCCGCGCCGGACGCGCAACGCCAGGCGGCCGAGGGCCAGCACCAGGATCGCGATGCCCAGCGGCTTATGGATCGCGACCAGCGTCAGGTAGGCCGGCCGCACGGTCGAGACCATCACCACGCCGATGAACAGCATCGCCAGCACCATGATGGCCATCAGCCAATGCAGCGCGCGCTGCGCGGGGGAGAACGCGGTCTGGTTCACAGGTGGCCTCCTGTACGGGGATAAGCGCCGGCCTCGGCGGTGCGCAGGTCGAAGGAGCGGGCATAGGCGGCGGAACGGGCCGGCAGCAGCGGATCGTCCGACACCGCGATGCCCGAGGGCAGGATGGTGGGGTCATAGTTGATGTCGCGGCAGGGGCCGTTGGCCTCGGGCTCCATGGCGGAGACGGTCAGCGTGCCGACGTCGACCTGCGGGCGGTCGGCAGGCCACGCCTTGGTGGCATCGTTCGACGGATCGCCGGGGGCGGCCAGGGTGACGATCAGGTGCCAGGCCAATGCCCCTTGGCCCAGGCGTTGCGCGAGGTCTTTCTCCAGGTAATCCGGTCCCATCGCGGCCAGTTCGGCATGCGGCACCGGCGTCTGGGGGATGGTCGCCTGCATCGACCAGCGCACCAGGTGGCTGTGCCCTTGGGAGTCGATGAAGCGGAACGCGTCCAGGCTGTTATAGGTCTGGTCGGCGAAGCTCGCGGTCCAGGGTGCGGTGGCGGCCCAGTGCGCGAAGGGCCGGGACGCCGGGTGCGTGGCGAAGAACCGCTTCGTCGCCGCCGGGTCGGGCTTGCCGGTCGCGGGATCGATGTCCTGGGTCAGCGTCAGCGCATAGAAATCCTTGGGATTGGGCACCACGAAGACCGGCGAATCGTTCATGCCGCTGCGCCATTGCTGGCCGCCGGCGGTGATCTGGACGGCCATGCTCTTGACCCGCCCGGTGGCGTCGGCGGAGTCGGGATCGCCCACGGCGATGGCGAAGCGCCCGATGACGGGATAGGTCCCGTTGGCCAGCATCGGCGCGGTGGAGAAGGCGGCGCCCTTGCCGTTGGCCGCGAACGTGCCGGTGAAGCAGACGCCCTTGGAATGGTTGCGCCGGTGCCCGACGGGATCGCCGCCGCGGTCGCCCAGGGCAGTGATGAGCTTCGCCGGAGTCAGGCGGTGCGGCGCCAGCCAGCCGCCGGCATAGGCGAAGGCGCCGGCGGCGGCGACCAGGACGCCGCCGATGGCCGCCAGGCGCAGACCCAGCGCGGAACGGGAAAGAGCGGGCTTCCGGGATGTCTCGGTGGGTGGCTGCATGCGATTCGACCTCCGTTCGGAAGGGTCTACGCGGGCCGGCGCAGGGCTATTCCGGGCGGGCGAGATTAAAATTCGGCAAAGTCATCCGGTTGGCCGATGCTCCGGCTCGGCGGCCCGTCCCGGTTGGCACCCCGCCGAACCCCTGGCACACTGGCGGCAATCTAACCGACGGAGAGTAGCAACATGACTGACTGGGTCCGGGTCGCGGCAAAGGGCGACGTGGCCGAAGGCACCTGCATCGGCGTTCGCGTGGGCGAGAAGGAGGTCGCCGTCTTTCACATGCCCGGCGGCGATTTCTGCGCGACCGACAATGTGTGCTCGCATGAATACGCGCTGCTGACCGAGGGCTGGATGGAAAACGGCTGCATCGAATGCCCGCTGCACGCCGCGCAGTTCGACATCCGGACGGGCAAGGCGCTGTCGGCGCCGGCGGACGAGGATATTGCGGTGTATCCGGTGAAGATCGAGGGAGAGGACGTGCTGGTGCAGGTCTGACACCGGCCTGGATGGCGCCGGCCGCCGCCGGCGTCAAAGAAACGTTGCAAACATAATAATAATGGCAATGGGGCGCCACGGCGCCTTGGAGGAAACCCGATGCCAAACGTGATCCTTTACGCTGGCCTTGGTTCCGAGCTGACCTGCTACCGGGTGGATGCGCATGCGGGCGGGTTGCGGCGCCAGGGTTCCGTCACCCTGCCGGCCGAGGTCCAATACGCCGTCCCGGACCGGTCGGCGGGACATCTGTTCGTCGCCTCCAGCAACCGCAACAACGAGGACTCGCCGAACGGCGCGGTCCATCACCTCACCACCTTCCGCATCGCCGCCGATACCGGCCTGCTCACCCAGGTCGGCGCGCCCGGTCCGCTGCCGGACCGGCCTATCCACCTGACGGCCGACGGCGCGGCGGCGCACCTGCTGGTGGCGTTCAGCGACCCGGCGGGGCTGCGAGTCTACAAGGTCAATGCCGACGGGACGCCCGGTGAACCGGTGCCGCAGGCGGACCCGATCGAGACCGGCATCTATCCGCACCAGGTCCGCGTGACCCCCGACCAGAAGCAGGTCATCCTGGTCTCGCGCGGCCACGATCCCAAGAACGGCAAGCCGGAGGAACCCGGCTGCCTCAAGGTCTTCGACTACCGCAATGGCCGGCTGTCCAACGAGGCCTCCATCGCGCCGAACGGCGGTTTCGGCTTCGGGCCGCGCCATCTCGATTTCCACCCGACCGGCCCCTGGATCTATGTGGCGCTGGAGCGGCAGAACCGGTTGCAGGTGTTCAGCCGGCAGAACGGCCGCGTATCCGATCAGGCGCTGTTCACGCGAGAGACGTTGGCCGACCCCGCGCGGCGGGGCCGGCGCCAACTGGTCGGCACGGTGCGCGTCCACCCCAGCGGGCGGTTCGTCTATGTCGCCAATCGCGGCGACGCGACGGTGGAGGAGGGCGGCCAGAAGGTCTTCGCCGGCGGCGAGAACAACTTCGCCGTCTACAGGATCGATGCCGGGACGGGCGAGCCCGCGTTGATCCAGCACATCGACACCGGCGGCATCCATTGCCGCAACTTCCAACTCGATTCCACCGGCCGGCTCCTGGCCGCCTCGCATATCCAGCCCGTCAGGATGCGGCGGGACGGTGAGGTCGTGGTCGTCCCGCCCTGCATCTCGCTGTTCCGCGTCGGTGAAGACGGCAAGCTGACGCTGCTGAAGACGCACGAAGTCGCGATCACGGGGCGGCGGATTTTCTGGATGGGTCTGGTTGAGGTATGATCGAACTATGATCATACCTTTGCACCAGGGCGCCCTCGAACGATGACCGCCCCGATCGACTGCGACCTGCATCCGGTGGTGCCCGGCATCAAGGCGCTGATGCCCTATCTCGACGACCATTGGCGGGACACGGTGGTCCGCCGCGGCATCGAGGATCTGACGACGATCAGCTACCCCAGCCGCAACCCGCTGAGCTTCCGCCAGGACTGGCGCGACGGCAGCGGCCGCACCGGGATGGACGTCAAGACGCTGACGGCCCAGGCGCTCGACCCGCTGGGCACGCAACTGGCGATCCTCAGTCCGCTGTACGGCGTGCAGGCGCAGTTCAGCGAGGATTTGGGCGCGGCCATGACGCGGGCGCTGAACGACTGGATCGCCAAGGAATGGCTGGACCGGGATTCCCGGCTGCGCGCCTCCATCGTCGTGCCGATGCAGAACGTGGCGATGTGCGTGGAGGAGATCGAGCGCCTCGCCCCCGACCGGCGTTTCGTGCAGGTGCTGCTGCTGGCGGGGTCGGAGACGACGCTGGGCCGGCGGGCGAACTGGCCGATCTATGAGGCGGCGCAGCGGCACGGGCTGCCGATCGGCATCCATGCGGGTTCGATGTTCCGCCACCCGGTGACCGCGGTCGGCTGGCCGACCACCTACACCGAGGACTACATCAACCAGGCCGGCGCCTTCCAGACCCAGCTCGGCAGCCTGCTGACCGAAGGCGTCTTCGCGAAATTCCCCGAGCTGACCGTCGTGCTGATGGAATCGGGCGTCACCTGGCTGCCGGCCTATTTCTGGCGGCTGACGAAGTTCTGGAAGGGGCTGCGCTCCGAAATCCCCTGGGTGTCCGACCCGCCGACCTCGATCATCCGGGAGCGGGTGCGGCTGACCTTGCAGCCGTTCGACGGGCCGCCGGACGCGGCGTCGGTCATGCGGCTGATCGAGCACCTGGGATCGGACGAAATGATCCTGTTCTCCACCGACTATCCGCATTGGCAGTACGACGGGGCCGACCCGATGCCGGAGGGCCTGGACCCGGGCCTGGCGGCGAAAATCATGGAAGAGAACCCGCTGAAGACCTATGTTCGATTGAAAGAAAGGGAGACGACGCGATGAATGTCGACGTCCTGAACCGCGCCGGCGTGCAGCCGGCGAGCATGTCGAAACTGGCGATCGCCGATTGCGACGTGCATCCCCGGGCCTCGGGCGTGGGGATCGGCGGGGTGAGCAAGTCGCTGTATCCCTATCTGTCGCAGCGCTGGATCGACCATGTCGAGACGTTCGGCATCACCTACCGCCAGCAATGGGAGAAAGGGTCGTCCTATCCCAAGGGCCAGCCGCAGGCGTGCCGACGGGACGCGTTCCTGCCCGACGGCAGGTCGCCGGGCAGCGACCTGGGCTTCATGCAGGCCCAGCACCTCGACCCGAACAATGTGGCCATGGGCATCCTGAACCCGCTGACCAGCGGCCAGGGCGCCACCAACCCGCTGCTGTCGGCCGCGATCACCCATGCCACGAACCAATGGCAGAAGACCGACTGGACGTCCCGCGACAAGCGGCTGCGCGGGTCGGTCGTGGTTCCGTACGAGGATGCGGACGCCTCGGTGAAGGAGATCGAGCTGTGGGCCGACGACACCGAGTTCGCCCAGGTGCTGCTGCTGACCCGGACCGCGGAGCCGCTGGGCCAGAAGCGGTACTGGCCGATCTACGAGGCGGCGGCCGAGGCCAACCTTGCCGTCGGCATCCATGCTTTCGGCCAGGGCGGCTGGCCCAACACGGCGGGCGGGTTCGCGAGTTATTACATAGAAGAAATGGTTGGCCACGCGCAGGCGCAGCAGGCGGTGCTGACCAGCATGATCCTGGAAGGCGTGTTCGAGCGGATACCGAACCTGAAGGTCGTGCTGGTGGAAGGCGGCCTGTGCTGGGCCGCGTCCCTGGCCTGGCGGATGGACCGGCAGTGGCGGAAGCTGAAGCAGGAAGTGCCGCACCTGAAGCGTGCGCCGTCGGAATACATCAAGACCAATGTCTGGTTCACCACCCAGCCGATCGAGGAGCCCGAACCGCGCAGCCAACTGGCCGAGGCGTTCGACTGGATCGGCTGGGACCGCATCCTGTTCGCGACCGATTATCCGCACTGGGACTTCGACGACCCGGCCCATGCCCTGCCGATCAAGATGACCGCAGCGCAGCGGCAGGCGGTGTTCCGGGACAACGCGATGACGGTCTACCGCCCGGCTTGAGGCGGCCACAGCGGCCGGAGCATATCCCCCGGATCATATTTCCCGGATCATATTTCCCGGATCATATTTCTCGGTCTGGGAAGCCGAAGCCGATCAGCGCCATCACCAGCGCCAAGGCCCAGGCGAGGTAGATCGACACCAGCAGGTCTCGCGGCTTGAACCGGCGGGCCAGGTACCAGGCCGGTGCCGCCCCCAGCAGCACCGACGCCGCCGTGGGCGCCCATCCGAACGTGTCGCCGGCATACAGCCCCATGATGAAGCCCATGATCGCTGCGACGAAGACCGGCGGGATGCAGGCCAGCAGCAACATTTCGTGCCGCATGAAGGCGCTGGCGCAGATCACGAAGCCCAGCAGCGCCAGCGTCACGAAATAGACCAGCGGTTCGGCGATCTCGGGCGGCATCGGCCCTTTGGCCCCCCCTTTGGCCCCGGTCAGCTTCCGACCTTCAGCGGCGACACCAGGCCGCGCAGGCACGCCAGCAGCGACAGCGGCGTGAGCTTTCCCGTCTTCGGATTGTCGACGCTCGGCACGTTCTCGATGGTCATGGAGAAGCGGGCGGCCTCGGCCTCGACCTCGATCGTGTGGATGTTGCGGGTGATGCCCGGGTCGGCCCAGATCTGCACATGGGTCCGCACCGGCCCGATGCCGGCCAGGGCGAGGGCGGCGGCGACGTTGACATTGGCGGGGAAGCCGGCGGCGGCATCCAGCGCGTTCCCCTCGAACACCTTGATCGGACGGTCGATGTCCAGCACGTCGATGCCGTGCTTTTCGAGGTACGGCGCACCGGCCAGGCCCAGCGGCGGCTTGCGGGTGATCAGGTTGACGCTCTCGATCGGTCCCTCGGCGGCGGCGCGCACGGCGTCCAGGCCCAGCAGCGCCCCGGTCGGCACGACGATCCGGGCCCCGGTCTGCTTGGCCAGCCGCGCCAGGTGCATCCGCGGCAGTAGCGCGCCGACGGATGCCGGGACGAAGATGCGGCCCGCCTCGATGGCCGGCAGGGCCACGCGTTCGAACAGGGCGGCCGGGGTCGCTTCCACCACGATGTCGGCATCCGCCAGCTCCGGAAACTCCACCAGCCGTGGGGGCGCGCGGAATCCCACCAGGTTGGCGCGTGCCTTGACGGGGTCCCGAGCGGCGACGGTGACGAGGCGCAGGCCGTCGATGCCGCTGTCGAGGGCGCGTGCCAGGGGAAGGCCGATGGCGCCTAGGCCGGCGATCGCCACGGACATGGTCATGCGTCGAACTCTCCCCAATCACCGGCGCTATTGGTAGACAACGCAAGCATCTTTGCAAGCTCTAGTTGTTGGCGCGTGTTGATATTAGCGAAGATAAGGCGTGAAACGACAGGGAATTCGACTGGTTTCGTCCCGATGATCGCGGCGAAATCTGCGACTCGCCGGGATTGGGAGGTGTTCAGGAACGATTGCAACGTTTCTGCGCAGGACACGGGCCAGGTCGCCAGAAGATGGTGTTGACGATTGTCTGCCAAGACGGATCGTGGTGCCGGCAGCAGTTTTTCCGCGAAGCCCGGCGGCAGGAACGGCATGTCGCCGGGCGCGGTCAGCAGGACCTCGGCCTGCAGGGTGGCCGCCCAGCGCAGGCCGGCGAGCAGGCCCGCCAGCGGTCCTTGGCCGGCAAGGTCGCCGTCGGGCAACACGGATAGGTTGTAGGCCGCGAAGCGCGCCGGGTCGCCGTTGGCGCTGATGGCGATGTCGGGCAGGCCGACCGCGTCGATCACCGCCTGCAGCATGGTCCGGCCGCCGATGTCCAGCAGCGGCTTGTCGCCGCCGCCCATGCGTCGCGCGGCGCCGCCGGCCAGGATGACGGCGACCAGTCGGGGCTTCACCTGCTATCCTTACGCGAAGGGGCGGATGGGGCGAGCGATGGGACTCGAACCCACGGCATCCAAGACCACAACCTGGCGCTCTACCAACTGAGCTACGCCCGCCATCCAGGGGGCGCGATGTAGGCCGGTTACGACGCCGCCGTCAAGCATCGTGCGGGCCCATCCGATCGGTCCGTTGGGGTAACTCCGTCGGGTCGGGCCCGATCGGCCGGGCCCGTTCGGCGGGCAAAGTTGCATCGACAGCGAAACCGCTTGCCCGACGCAGGGCTGGCGGGCATTTTTCGGGGCATGAGCGCGTCCAACCCCGCATCGCAACCTGCTCCGCAGGCGCAGCCCGCCATGCCGGGCGGGGAGACGATCGACCAGGCGCTGACGCGCGCGCAACAGGCCGCGCAGGCCAAGCGGCTGAACGAAGCCAGCGGGATCTGCGCCGACGTCCTGGTCGTCTCGCCCGAACATCCGGCCGCGCTGGCGCTCCAGGGCATCGTCGCGGCCATGGCCGGCGACCCCGAGAAAGGCGTCGTCCTGCTGCGCCGCGCGATCCAGCTTCGCCCCGGCAACGCGACCTGGTACGCGCATCTCAGCTCGCTCTGCCGCAGCACCTACCGGATGGAGGAGGCGTTGGCGACGGGGCAGGAGAGCATCCGCCTCGATCCCAACAATCCCGAACACCTGGTCAACCTGTCGCTGATCTTCGTCGACGTGGACGACCGGGAACGGGCGACGGCCTGCCTGCTGCGGGCGCTGGGACTGAAGCACGACCACGCCGACGGGCATTTGGCCATGGCGCAAACGCTGCTGGCGCAGGGCGATTTCGACCCGGGCTGGATGGAATATGAGTGGCGCAACCTGACCGAGGCCGGGAAGGCGACGATGCCGGCGATGACCTCGGCGACGTGGAACGGCATGCGCATCCCGACCGGACGGCTGCTGCTGGTCGGCGACCAGGGCTACGGCGATACGATCCAGTTCGCCCGCTATATCCCGATGGCGGCGGCGCGGTGCCAGGAGCTGATCCTGGGCTGCAGCGCCGAGATGGGGCCGCTGCTGGAGAACATCCCGGGCGTCGCCAAATATTGCCACCGCTGGACCGACGTGCCTGGCCACGCGGCGCATTGCCGGCTGTCCAGCCTGCCGTACCTGTTCCGTACGCAGATGGATACGATCCCGTCCCAAGTTCCCTATCTGAAAGCGAACCCCTCGCGCATCGCGCATTGGCGGGAGCGTCTGGCCGCCACGCTGCCGCCCGGCGTGAAGCGCATCGGCCTGGCCTGGACCGGGCGGCCGACGCATCCGAACGACCGCCGGCGTTCGATGCCGCTGTCGGGCCTGGCGCCATTGGCCGATGCCGGTCCCGCCGTCTTCGTCAGCCTGCAGAAGCCGATGCCCGCGCGCGACCTGGAGGCCGTTCCCCTGTTCCGCGGCATGACCGACCTGTCGAACGAGCTGACCGATTTCGGAGAGACGGCCGCGGTGATCGAGAACCTGGACCTGGTCGTCACGGTCGATACCTCCATGGGCCACCTGGCGGGGGCGCTGGGCAAGCCGGTCTGGATCCTGATCCCGAAAGCCGCCGACTGGCGCTGGCTGCTCGATCGCGACGACTCCCCCTGGTACCCGTCCGCTCGGTTGTTCCGCCAGCAGAAGCCGGGCGCCTGGGAGGAGCCGATGGGCCGGCTGCGGACGGCGTTGGGCGCGTTCCTGACCCAGACCCTGGAAACCACGGCGGCCAACTGAGGCCGGACCGGCGCGGCACGGTGATGCGTCCATTCCGGTCTGAAAACGAGCAACGCCGGGGGAACGGTTGAGCTTCAGCGCCATGACGCGCGGTGGTAGCCTGGCGGCATGATGTTCGATGCCGACACGCTGATCCGCGACCTGGACGCCGAAGGCCATGCCGTGCGGCCGCTGCTGGATGGCGCGACCTGCCGCGACTTGGCGGCGCTGTACGACGACCCGGCCCTGTTCCGGAAGCGGATCGTGATGGAACAGCGGGCCTATGGCCGCGGCGAATACCAGTATTTCGCCTATCCTCTGCCCGACCCCGTGGCCCGCCTCCGTGCTGCGCTGTATCCGGCCCTGGCACGCGTGGCCAATGCCTGGCAGGCGCGGCTGCAGGGCGGGCGGGTGTTTCCGCCGACGCTGGACGCCTATCTGGCGGAATGCCATGCCGCGGGCCAGACAAGGGCGACGCCGCTGCTGCTGCGGTATGAGGCCGGCGGGTTCAACTGCCTGCACCAGGACCTCTACGGCGACCTGGTGTTCCCGCTTCAGGTGGTGGTGCTGCTGAGCGATCCGGCGACGGACTTCTCGGGCGGCGAGTTCATTCTGGTGGAACAACGGCCCCGTGCGCAGTCACGGGCGATCGTGGTGACGCCGCGCCAGGGGGAGGCGATCGTCTTTCCCGTGCATCACCGGCCGGGCGCCGGCGTTCGGGGACCCTATCGCCTGACGATGCGCCACGGGGTCAGCCAGGTGCATACGGGACGGCGGCAGACGCTGGGGATCATCTTCCACGACGCGGCCTGAGGCTGTCGCCAGATCCGCCGCCTTTTCAGATCCGCCGGACCGGCAGCCACCAGGCGAACAGCATCGCCGACGCCGTGAAGCAGCCGATCGTCAGGAACGCGAAGCGGAACGCCTCCGAGATCTCGCCGGTCACCACCAGCCTCTGCGCCGCCGGCAGCGAATCCAGGGCCTTGGGTCCCAATTGCACGATGCCGGCGAACATCGATGCCGTCTGGGTGTCCTGGTGCGCCAGGGCGGCAAACAGCACCGCGCCGACCAGGGCCGTGCCGATGGAGGCGCCCACGGCGCGGGAGAACTGTACCGACGCCGCGGCCGAACCCAGGAACCGCGGTCCGGCGACCACCTGGACCGTCATCTGCACCGTCGGCATCGCGGTGCCGGCGCAGAGCGCCCCCACGGCCAGCATCAGGCTGATCGTCCCGTCAGAGAAATGCGGGGCAAACGCCGCCAGCGACATCAGCACCGTGGCGGTCACCGCCAGCCCGACCGAAGGCAGGATCGCGGTCCGCCCGGTGGCGGCGATGATCCGGCCGGTGAACAGCGACCCCGTGGCGATCCCCAGCGTCAGCGGCAGCAGCAGGAACCCCGAATGC
>NZ_DASZTJ010000079.1:0-9792 GCF_035548235.1 Rhodopila sp. | reverse complement strand
CAGGCCCGCATCCCGGCGGCGAAGCTGTTGCAGGCGCGGCTCCATAGCTCTCCGATCGCGTATTCCGGCCGGTAATTCCCGTCCGGCAGCGCCGTCAGTTCGGCATGGCCGCCGGGGGCGAGGAACACCGACACGACCGGTGTCCCGGCCGCCGAACGCAGCCGGAGCACGGCCGGTTCCACCGAACGGTTGTCCACGGCCAGGGTCCCGTGTCCGGTGCCTTCGCGGTCCAGCACCTCCCCGTCCTGCGGCAGCGTCCCGGCGTTGTAGCCGCAGAACGCCTCGTGCGCGGCCGCGACGTTGCCCGACGTCAGCCGCGACATCGCGATGAAGCCGGTCGACCGCTCGCCGGTGACGACCTCGAACAGTCCCTCCTGGCGCAGCAGGCGCACCACCTGGACGGAGCTGAACGGCGGCAGCCGCCGGACCGGCTGCAGCTTCTGGTCGGGCAGCCGCCGGTACAGCGTGACCTCCCCGCTGCCGGGCGTGACATAGAAGTTGGCGGTGCCCGGCAGGTGTTCCGGCGCCGGACCGTACAGCACCTCCCGGTGCGCCGCGCCGGTCAGCGGGGCGACCGCCTGGGCGGTGGCGGGGATGTCGGCCACCGGCCGGACCGGCTGGTCGCGCAGGTGCAGCACGACCTGTACCACGCCGACCGTCAGCAGCATCCCGACCCCGATCCAAACCATCAGCGGCAGGTCCGACAGCCGCGGCAGCAGGCGCGGCGAGGGCATCGCCATGGATGCCGACATGACGTGGCGGACCGGGCGGGCGGGAAACATCGCAGGCTCGACCGCGGCCATCGCCGCGTCGCGCGCCTCCCGGTCGTAGGCCGCCCGGCGCTCCCGGTCCGACAGCACGTCATAGGACTGCTTCACCGCCAGGAACGCCGCCGCGTCGCCGGTCACGGGCACGTCGGGGTGCAGCACGCGGGCCTTGGCGCGATACGCCGCCACCACGGCGTCGTGTGCCGCGCCCGGCTCCAGCGCGAGCCGGGCGTAATGGCCCTCCGGGTCCAGGTTCGATCGGGGTGGCGGCATGTCGGTGTGGTGCTAACCTCGCGGTTCCGAAGCCCGCCCTGCGTTCAAGCAACCATCGTAGCGGAATTCCGGCCCGTCCACCACCACGGCGCGCATCGGTCCAGCCATCTCCTATCGCGGTCCGGCCCCGGGGTGACGACGGCCCCGGGGTGACGACGGCCCCGGGGTGACGACGGCCCAGGGTGACGGCCCAGGGTGACGACGGCCCAGGGTGACGACGGCCCGGGGTGACGGCCCGGGGTGACGGCCCGGGGTGACGCTGGGGCGCCAAGCCTGCTAACTGCAGAGGAAAATCCGACGCCGTGTCGGATCTGACCGGCACCCCCGGGTGTCGCAGGGAGAAAACGTGGCCACGGATCGAACAGGCGCGCGCCCGATGGCACGCCCGACGGCACGCCCGATGACGCGCGCGTGGGCGGCGCTGGTGGTGCTGCTTGCCGGCGGTTTCCTGCCGCCGCTGGATTTCTTCATCGTCAACGTCGCGCTGTCGTCGATCCAGGAGAGCCTCGGCGCCTCGCCGGCGGAACTGCAACTGGTGATCTCGGCGTATGCGAGCGCCTATGCGGTGTTCCTGATCACCGGCGGCCGGCTGGGCGACCTGTACGGCCGCCGCCGCTGCTTCCTGTCCGGCCTGGTCGGCTTCACGGTCGCGAGCCTCGGCTGCGGCCTCGCGCCCTCGGCGCCCGTCCTGCTGGTCAGCCGCTTCGTCCAGGGCGCCTCCGCCGCCATCATCCAGCCGCAGGTCCTGGGCTCGATCCGAGCGTTGTTCCCCGAAGAGCGGGCCCTGGCGCGGGCGATGAACGCGTATGGGATCATGATGGGCATGGCCGGCGCGATCGGCCAGTTCAGCGGCGGGGCGCTGATCCAGTGGAACCTGGACGGCCTGGGCTGGCGCACCGTGTTCCTGCTGCCGCTGCCGGTCTGCGCGCTGATCCTGCTGCTGGGCGCCCGCCTGGTGCCGGAAACGGGGCGCGGCGGGGCGGTGAAGCTCGACCTGCTGGGCGCGGCGCTGATCACCCTGTCGCTCGCCGCCGTCGTCGTGCCGCTGTCCGAGGGACGGCAGCAGGGCTGGCCCGCCTGGGTGTTCGCGGCGCTGGCTTCGGTCGTGCCGCTGGTCTGGGCCTTCCTGACGTGGGAGGCACGGCTGCGCCGCACGGGCGGGATGCCGCTGGTGGACCTGACGCTGTTCCGCATCCCCAGCTTCCGCCGCGGCGTGCTGGTGGCGACGCTGTTCTTCTTCACCACCAGCTTCTACCTGCTGTTCGGCCTCTATCAGCAGGAAGGCCGCGGCGTGGAACCGCTGCAGACCGGCCTGGCGATCGTGCCCTATGGCGTCGGCCTGTTCGTCGGCCCGCTGCTGACCGCGCCGCTGGTGGCCCTGCGTCCCCGCCTGCTGGTCATCGGCATGAGCATCCAGGTCGCCTTCTATATCCTCATCGGCGTGCTGGTCGCCGCCGGGATCGAGGGACCGTCGCTGCCCGCCGCCGTCTTCCTGGCGGGGCTTGGCCAGGGCATCGCCTTCCCGCGCCTGTTCGCCACCGTGCTGGGCGACGTTCCGCCCGCCCAGGCCGGAGTCGCGGCCGGCATCACCAACTCCGCCCTGCAGGTCGGCGCGGCGGTCAGCGTCGCCGGGATCGGCAGCCTGTTCTTCGCCGTGCTGGGGGACGCCGGGGGCGAGCGGGCCTATGCCCATGCGTTCTCCTTCGCGCAATGGGCGGTTTCCGCCGGTCTGCTGCTGGGCATGATCATCGCCATCCCGTCCCGGCGGCGTGTCGGCGCATGACGCGACAAGCCGCTCTTGCGGCGGATGGCGGAACGTCGCTAAGAGAATCGACATGAGCCTCTTTTCCGCACGCCCTGTCCGCAGGCCGGTCACCGTGTTCGCGCCGCTGCTGTGTGGCCTGTTGCTGACCGGGTGCAGCCAGGACATCAGCCGCACCTTCGGCCTGACCCGCGACGCGCCGGACGAGTTCACGGTCACGACCCGCGCGCCGCTGTCGATGCCCCCTGACTTCAACCTGCGCCCGCCCCGTCCCGGCGCGGCCCGCCCGCAGGAGCAAAGCGCCCGCCAGCAGGCGGAAGAGGCCCTGGTGCCGCAATTGGCGCTCGGCGCCCCGCAGGGCGGCGAAAGCCCGGGCCAGGAGGCGCTGCTGCAGGAAATCGGGCCGGCGCCCGCCAATATCCGCGCGCAGGTGGACCAGGACGCCGCCCACGCCCAGGCCGACCAGGGCTTCATCGACAAGCTGCTGTACTGGCGCAAGCCCGACACCCTGGGCGCGCAGGTCGATGCGACGAAGGAAGCCCAGCGCCTCCGGCAGAACGCCGCCCTGGGGGAAAGCCCCAGCACCGGCAATACGCCGATCATCCAGCCACGGAAATCGGGCTGGTTCTCAGACCTGTTTTCCTGGCTGTAAGTCGCCGCGCCGCGACATGACCCCCCATTACGTGCAGGAGGGTACCGACCCGGCCCTGACCGGGGGCGGGACGGACACGCTGTCCTGCCAATGCGGCCAGGCGCTGATCGAGGCGTACGACCCGCGGGCCTTCCTGGCCGTCACGATCCGCTGCGGCGCCTGCGGCACGATCACCGAGACCCCGCCCCTGCCCGCCGGCGCCATACCCCCCGCCCCGCTGCTGGCGGCCGAGGACACGCCGGGCGTACGCACCGTCACCGCCGCCCTGGCGGCCGGCGGCGGCGTGGCCAGCCGCGCGGAGGTGCAGCGCATCACCGGCCTCTACAGCCCGCGCACGCCGCCCAGCAACGTCTATGCGTTCACCGATGCGCTGCTGGACGACGCGCAGGCGGATTTCGAACGCCTGACCGGGGCCGCGCTGCCCGACACGCCGGCCGCGTTCAAGGACGGCCTCGCCGCGCATGCCCTGGCCTGGTCGGTCCGGCACCTGCGCGAACGGCTGCGGGCCGGCGACTGGGCCTGCCTGGAGTCGCAGGCGACGTCGATCGCCTGCGTGACCGTCGCGGGGTTCCGCCATTTCGTCGCGACCTGGTCGGTCCATCCGCTGTTTCCGGCGATGGTCGCGACCGCCGGGGATCGCGGCTTCTCCGCCCATGGCCTGGCGCTGTTCGCCGCCGCCCACTGCCTGCTGCAGCAGCGCAACCGGGTCGGCTTTCCCGCGCCGGTCCTGGGGCGCCTGGCCCATGTGCGCCTGGGCACCAGCCCGACGCAGTCGGTCCCGGTGCTGACCAAGGTGTTCGACCGGTTCGAGGTGCCATGGGGGCGGCCCTGGGATCCGGCCAGCCTGCGCTCCGCCGTGCGGGAGGCGATCGAATCGGAACAAGGGCGCATCAACCTTCTGCATCCGGGCGTGCTGCTGCTGTCGCCGGGTGCCGCGATGACCGGATTCGACGAGGCGCTGATCCAGGCCGTCCAGTCGGCCATGCAGGCCATCGGGCGCCGCCACCCCGGCCTGATGGCGGCGGTACCCGTCGTCCTGCGCCTGCTGCCGGGTCCCCGGCCCCAGGCAGTCCAGTTCGGATACGGACTGTTCCCGATTCATAATCAACACTTTCGCAACGAAACCGCCCTGAGCTAGGGACCGGCCGCCCGGCACGCCGGTCATTTCGGTAACAACGTGAGCCGAATGGTGAAGGAAACACGACGGATAGGCCAACCGCTTCCGCTTCTGCGCCTGCTGATCGCCGCGACCTGTCTTTTCCCGGTCGTCATGCTTGGCGTCGGCGGAACGTTCCTGTGGGAGGACAACAAGGACGCCGCCAACCGCGAGCTGGCGCGCCGGACCGAGGTCGCGGTGCAGAACGCCGCGCGGGTGTTCGAAACGGACGACGTCGTCCTCGATGAGATGGAGCGGCTGATACGCGGCCTGTCCGACGCCCAGATCGCCGCCCGCCAGCAGGAACTGCACGGCGAGCTGGCGGACATGGCGGAAGGCCTGCCGCATGTCCGCGACCTGGCCATCACCGGCGCCGACGGCCACGTGCTGGTCAGCGCCGGCACCTATCCCGCCGGCACCTATTCCATCAGGGCGGACCAGACGGCCGGGCCGGCCGAGGCCGCCGGACCGTCCGGATTCACCATCAGCGGCCGCGAAACGAGCAAGCCGGATGCGAAGACCTATTTCGACATCCTGCGCGCCCGGCACGGCTTTCCCGGCGCGCTCGTGGTCTCGATCCGGTCGAGCTTCCTGGAAGACCAATGGACCGCCCTGAACGTCGCGAACGCCACGGCCGGGACGGCCATGGCGCTCAGCCGGCCCGACGGCGTGATCCTGGCCCGCGCGCCGGTGCCGCGCGACCGGGGGCTGTCGCTGAACCAGGTTCGATTCGCCGAGGCGATGCGGAACGCATCCAGCGGGACGGTCACGGCGGTGTCCCAACTGGATGGCATGCAACGGGACTTCCGTTTCCAGCGCATCGGCAACCTGCCGCTCTTCGCCCTGGGCTCCATCACGCACCACGCGATCCTGCTGGGGTTCACGCACAGGATCCTGCCGCATCTGTGGTTCGGCGTGCCGGCGGCCATCCTGCTGGTCAGCCTCGCGCTGCTGGTGCTGCGGCGGACGACGGAGGCCGAACAGGCGACCCGGCTGGCGGCGCAGGAGCAGGCGACGCGCGTCGAGGTGGAACGCATCCTGGCCAAGGCCGCGAAGCTGGAGGCGCTGGGTCAGCTCGCCGCCGGGGTCGCACATGATTTCAACAACGTCCTGCTGGCCGTGATCGGCAACGCGGACCTGGTGCGCCAGCGTATCCTGGCGGGCCGGACGACGGAGGCGGAGATGCTGACCAGCATGGTCATCCAGGCGGCCCAGCGCGGCGCGGAACTGACCAACGGCATCCTGCTGTTCGCCCGCGGCAGCGACAGGCCGGATGAGGCGATCCAGCCGGCCGAAGTCATCGACGGAACGCTGGCCTTCCTGCCGCCCTTGCTGGGCAAAGCCGTCACCGTGCTGCGGCAGGTCGACGCCCCGCTGTGGAGCGTGCGCGTGCCGAAGCCGCAACTGGAGGCCGCGCTGGTGAACCTCGCCGTCAACGCGCGCGACGCGATGCCGGATGGCGGGACGATCACGATCCGGGGGGAGAACATTCCCGCCCGCGACCGGCGCCTGCCCGCGGAGCTGCGCCAGGACGCGGACTGGGTTCGGATCGCGGTGATGGACACCGGCCCCGGCTTTCCCGCCGCCGTGCGCGCGCGGGTGTTCGAGCCGTTCATGACGACGAAGGACGTTGGCCGCGGCACCGGCCTCGGCCTCGCCCAGGTCTACGGCACCGCCCGCCAGGCCGGCGGCCTCGCTCGGATCGAGGACCGGGCCGAGGGCGGCGCCGTCGTCGCGCTGTACCTGCCGCGCGGGGGATCGGCGACGGCCAGGCCCGACACGCCGTTCGAGCAGGCCGAACCGACGCTGCGCGCGTTGCGCATCCTGCTGGTGGACCACGACCGGCTGGTCCAGATCACCTCGACGATCGGCCTGCGGGAGGCCGGCCATCGGGTGATCGAGGCGGAGCGTCCGCATGACGGGCTGGAGATCCTGCGCGGCGATCCCGCGATCGACGTCCTGGTGGTGGACTATGCCATGCCCGGCATGACCGGAACGGCAATGATCGTCGAGGCCCGCAAGGCGCGTCCCGACCTGCCGGTGGTGATCGTCAGCAGCCAGATGGCCCTGGAGGGGCTGGAATTGCCCGAGCGGGTGGTGTGGCTGGCGAAGCCGTTCCTGCCGGACGACCTGATGCGCGCGGTCGCGACGGTCGCCGCGACCGCGTGAGCCGTCCTATTTCATTCCCGTAATGGATGCCACCATCGCCCGCGGATCGCGCGCCGGCCAGCGTCCGGCATCGACCTGGGTGATGAAGTTTCCAACCAGAAGATTGAACTGGTCCGGGTCTTCCAGGTTGATGGTGTGCCCGCAATTGGGCATCACCGACAGCGCCGCCGAGGGGATCGTCTGCTTCATCAGCAGGCCCGGCTGCAGGCAGGGCCAGTCCTCGTCGCCGGTCAGGACCAGGGTGGGCACCGTCAGCGCCTTCATCTGATCGACCAGGTCGTAGAGCGACGGCCGCTCCCGCTGCACGCCAAGCTGGGTGTTGCGGGCGCCGAGGGCGGAATGTTCCGACAATTGCTGCTTGAATTCGGCGAAGCCGCGCGGGTCCTTGTTCTCGAACTGCACGCGGGTGGGACCATAGGCGTATTTCTCGGCGAAGACCGTCATGCCGTTCTGGTCGAGGAACGCGGCGATCGCGTCCGCCTCGGCGCGGAACTTGTCGCGCTGGCCTTTCTCGGCGCCGTAGCCGCAGCCGGCGACGGTCAGCGACAACGCGCGGTCGGCGTGGCGGAAGCCGAAATGCAGCGTGGCGAAGCCGCCCATCGACAGGCCGACGACGTGCGCCTTGGCGATCTTGAGGTGGTCCAGCACCGAGGCGATGTCGTCGGCGGCGCGGGCCTGGGAGTAGCGCGCCGGGTCTTCGGGCACGTCCGACGGCGGGTAGCCGCGCGCGCCGTAGGTGATGGCGCGGTAGCGCTGGCAGAAATGCCGCATCTGGGTTTCCCAGGACCGGTGATCGCCGGCGAACTCGTGCACGAAGATGACCGGCGTGCCGGAGCCGGCTTCCTCGTAGTGCAGGCGGACACCGTCATCGGTCACGGCGAAAGGCATGGTCAGTCTCCTGGGGTCGCGATGGGTGGGATGTTATACGAAGGCACGCGGGCGTCGACCCGTCCCGGCGCCCGTCCAAGCCCGCCGGCAGGCCGTTACGCCTTCAGCCGCTTGCTCATGTAGACCCGCTGGAACCCCTTCTCCTCTGCCCGGTGCGTCTCCCCGTAGCCGATGCGGGTATAGAGCCGGATGTTTTCCGTCATCGCCTCATGCGTATAGAGCCGGATCGTGCGGTACCCGTCCCGCAGGGCGGCAGCCTCGGCGAAGGCCAGGAGGATGCGGCCCAGGCCCCTGCCCTGCCTGTCCGGCGCGACCGCGATATTGTCCAGCAGCATCGCCCCGTCCTCCCGCTTCAGGACCAGGATCCCGCCGATCCCTTCGCCCGTGTCCAGGACATGGACCTCTCCCGCCCGGATCAGCGCGCCGTAATCGTCCAGCATGGGACCCGGCCGCTTGCCGATGCGGGGGACATAGACCGCATAGGCGGCGGCGACGATCGCCTCCACCACGGGCCGGTCGTCCGGAACGGCGAGGCGGATGCGCGCATCCGTCCGGGGGTCCATCATGGGATCCGTCTCGACATGGCAGTGTCCAACCTTGAAACCATTGCTCCGAACGACCGGCTTGAGTAGGGTCCGCCGCCTCTTCAACCCAGGACCGTACGCATTATGTCCCTCACCAGCGAACGTCTCGACCGCATCCAGCCCAGCCTGACCATCGCCATTTCGACGGTCGCTCGGAAGATGATCGCCGAGGGGAAAAATGTCATCAGCCTGAGCCAGGGCGAGCCCGACTTCGACACCCCCCGCAACGTGAAGGACGCGGCGATCGCGGCCATGGAGCGGGGCGAGACGAAATACACCGACGTCGCCGGCACCCAGGCGCTGCGCAAGGCGGTGACGCAGAAGTTCGCCCGCGACGAAGGGATCGAATACAAGCCCGAGGAGATCATCATCTCCACCGGCGCCAAGCAGGTGCTGTTCAACGCCATGGTCGGCACGCTGAACGCCGGCGACGAGGTGGTCATCCCCTCGCCGTGCTGGGTCAGCTACCCCGACATCGTGACGCTCGCGGACGGCAAGCCGGTGCTGGTGCCGTGCAGCCAGAACAACGGCTTCAAGCTGCGGCCCGAGGACCTGGAAGCCGCGATCACGCCGAAGACCCGCTGGTTCATGCTGAACAACCCGTGCAACCCGACCGGCGCGGCGTACAGCAAGGACGAGATGAAGGCGCTGACGGATGTGCTGATGCGCCATCCGCATGTCTGGGTGCTGACCGACGACATCTATGACAGCCTGGTCTATGGCGGGTTCAAGGCCGCGACGGTGCTGGCGGTGGAGCCTCGGCTGAAGGACCGCACGCTGACCGTGCATGGCGTATCCAAGGCCTATGCGATGACCGGCTGGCGCATCGGCTTCGCCGGCGGCCCGGTGCCGCTGATCAAGGCGATGGACAAGCTGCAGAGCCAGTCGACCTCCAACCCCAACTCGATCGCCCAGGCCGCGGCGGTGGAGGCCCTGACCGGCCAGCAGGACACGGTCGAGGCGATGCGCAAGGTGTTCGAGGAACGCCGCGACCTGGTGGTGGACGCCCTGAACAAGTGCCCGGGCGTGCACTGCAGCCGCCCCGACGGCGCGTTCTATGTCTACCCGTCGATCCAGGGCTGCATCGGCAAGACCACCAAGGGCGGCACGGTGATCAAGGACGACGAGGCCTTCGCGCTCGCGTTGCTGAACGAGGAAGGGGTCGCCACCGTCCACGGCGCCGCCTTCTGCTATCCCGGCTATATCCGCATCAGCTACGCCAACGCGACCGAGGAACTGCGCGAGGCGATGACCCGCATCCAGCGCTTCTGCGAAGGACTGCACTGACAGTTGCAACACCGGCCCCGGGCCTGCCGGGCTGCACGCGCCAACACGCGGGGCGCCCGGCGCGAATGCTCGTTCTCAGCGGTTTCGCCGTAAAGTCGTCGATGATCAACACGCTTGACATCAATCTGGCTGGTTCATATTTTGTGCGCATAGCGTTGGCTGGAGAATACGTACGGTCAGCGCAGCTACTAAACGGGGCGCCTGCGGGCGCCCCTTGCTATTTGGGAAACGTTTGATGCGGGCGGCCGTATTCG
>NZ_DASZTJ010000078.1:0-1674 GCF_035548235.1 Rhodopila sp. | reverse complement strand
CGTCGACGAGCTCTGGTACGCCAGGCCGGAAGCGCGCACGCGGCTGATGGTCTCGCCCGCCGACGCGACGCCGAGCCATCCGCATGACGTCCAGCCCGAGGAGATCGACGTTGCCATCGGCATCGACCGCATGCAGCAGGCGTTGGCGATCCCGGTGACGCGGGTGGAGCATCGCTGGGCGGGCCTGCGCACCTTCACGCCCGACGGCAGCCTGGCGATCGGGTGGGACAAGGCGGTGCCGGGATTCTTCTGGTGCGTCGGACAGGGCGGGTACGGCATCCAGACCGCACCCGCCGCCGGACGCCTTGTCGCCGATCTCGTATCGGGCCGGCAGGCCATTCCGGACGCCACGATCGTTTCGGCGCTCGCGCCCAAGCGATTCTGATGCCATGGTGGTCGAGGATGCGATCGTTGCGTGGGCGGCCGCATGATGTACGTAATCATGGCGCCTGCCCGCGACTCCAGCAGGCGTGCATCGAGGAGGTTTCATGAGGCGGCGTTTGGCTTTTATCGCTCTGCTGGTGGGGCTGAGCAGTTGTTCCCTGTTCGGTGAGCGTCCGCGCTACAGCGTCTATTTCCAGCCCTACTCGGCCGCGCTTGACGGCCAGGCGCAGGATACGGTGCAGCACGCCGCGAGTTATGCCGTGGCGCATCCGAACCGGCCGGTCTTCGTCACCGGCTACGCCGCGCCGCCCGATCCGGGGAAGGACGTCGACGGCCTGTCGGTCCAGCGGGCCGGCGCGGTCACCAAGGCGCTGACGGATGCGGGCGTCAATGCGAACCGGATCGTCACGACGGGGAACGGGACGATCGATCCTGGGGCCATGCCGAACGTTTCGGTGCGGCGGGTCGACATCAGTTTCGGCACCTGAGCCGGCGGACGTCTGCTGCGCGAGGGTGGGGGTGCTCCGGGTCCAGCGCGACCCGCCCCTGCCGCTATGACCCTCCCTCGTCATGGCCCGGCCAAGCCGGGTCGTGACGAGGGAGAGAGCCCTAGATCACCTCGTTCCGCCGCAGCGCGGCGATCGCGGCCTCGTCGTAGCCCAGGCCGGACAGCACCGCATCCGTGTCGGCGCCCGGCGCGGGCGCCAGCGTATCAAGGCGGCCGCCGCCATGGGCCATCTTGAACCCCGATCCCATCAGCCGCAGCGATCCCCACGGACTTTCCACGGTCTGCAACGCCTCGCGCGCCGCGATCTGGGGATGGTCGATCACTTCCTCGATCTTCCAGATGCTGGCACAGGGCGCGCCGGCTTCGTTCAGCCGCGTCTCCCAGACCTTGGAGTCCTCGGCCGCCAATGCCGCCTCGATGATCGCGCGCAGTTCCGCTTCCCGCTCCTTGCGGGCGAACCAGTCGGAAAACCGGGGGTCGTCCAGCACGTCCGCCCGGCCGATCGCCGTCATCAGGCTGCGGTACTGCTTCTCGTCATTGACCGCCAGCAGCAGGTAGCTGTTCTTCGCCTGGAACAGATTGGCCGTGACCTTGCGGCTGACCGCCTGGTTGCCCGCCTGCTTCTGCCGGTGCCCGGCGACGGTGAAGTCGGCCACCTGGGTGGTCAGGTAGGCCAGGCTCGCCTCCAGCATCGACACGTCGACGAACTGGCCGACACCGGTATGCGTGCGCTGGTACAGCGCCGAGGCCAGGGCGAACGCACCCGTTGCACCTGAAAGGAT
>NZ_DASZTJ010000077.1:0-1846 GCF_035548235.1 Rhodopila sp. | reverse complement strand
GAGCGGGAAGCCGATGATGCCTGACGAATGGGCGAGCAGACGTTCAATCGCGAGATGCGTCTTGCCGGTATTGGTCGGACCGAGGACAGCCTTGACGCGCGCGGCGAAACCGGAGTCGTACCCGAACATGGGCATGATGTTTGGATGCCGCGCCGCGGAATGCAAGCAGCGATGTCATGACGGCCGGCGGCGCACGAAAGTGAGCGAAGCGGCGGATTGGGGGCAACCCATTGAAGGCAGGCGAACTTGTGGCTTTCCTCGAGGCCGTGAATCGGCCAGCATGGCCCCGTACGTGCATGGTAGCGCTTGCAGCACAAGGCTCGGGATCGATACGAAACGGCCATGGCAACCGATAATCAGACCCGGACCGAGCGTCTGGCCGAACAGGTGTCCAACGCCATCCTGGCGGGCGAGTTCGCCCCCGGCGCTCGGCTGGACGAACAGCAACTGGCCCAGCGGTTCGGCGTTTCGCGCACCCCGGTGCGGGAGGCGCTGCGCCAGCTTGCCACCAGCGGACTGATCGACCTGCGGCCCCGCCGCGGCGCGCTGGTCGCCACCCTGACGCCCGAGGACGTGGAGACCATGTTCGTCGCCATGGCCGAGATGGAGGCGTCCTGCGCGCGGCTGTCGGCCTTGCGGATGACCTCGCTGGAGCGCCGGCGGCTGGAGACGCTGCAGGAGCAGATGGGCGAACTGGTGCGGGACGGCGACCCGGAGGCGTACGCGGACGCCAACCAGACCTTCCACCTGACGATCTACGCCGGGGCGCACAACAGCGTGGTCTCGGACTTCACCGCGGGCCTGCGCCGGCGCGTCGCGCCGTTCCGCCGCGCCCAGTTCCGCAACCCGGGCCGGCTGCCGCTGTCGCATGCCGAACACGGGGTGGTGGTGAAGCTGATCCTCTCGGGCGACGCGCCTGGGGCCCATGCGGCGATGCTGCGGCATGTCAGCCTGGTGGAGGATGCGTTCGAGACGTTCACCCACGCGACGCGGCAGAAGGTGCCGTAGGGTCCGTCACGGCGGATGCCGAAAATGCCGCTTTGCGTCGGCGTCGTTGCGTCCGCGCCCTGGATGTTTGCCGGGCGGGGGCACGGTTTTTTTACACAGATGAACACGGATGCGCGCAGATGAACGCAGATTCCGGGCCGATTGGCGTCCGAGTGCCCGTGGTTTCCGTGTCTCGATCCAGGGGGGCACTCCAGGGCGCACCCTGCACCACTGTGCGCATCTGCGATCATCCGTGTTAAGTTGCCTTGCTGCCGGCCGCTTCGATCGGTTCCTCGGTCGCGTCGATCGGCACCGCAGCCGCCAGGCGTTCCTTCAGGGCCTCGAGCTGGCTTTCGGTCAGGTCTTCGAGGGACACCATCCGGTTATGGGCGTTCTCGCTGGCGCGGATCAGTTCGTCCAGTTTCAACTGGATCGCGGTGGCGTCCCGGTTCTGCGTGTTCTGGATCAGGAAGACCATCAGGAAGGTGACGATGGTGGTCCCCGTGTTGATGACCAGTTGCCAAGTATCGGAATAGTGGAACGTGGGGCCGCTGATCGCCCAAACCACGATCAGAACCACCGCTGCGATGAACGTGTGCGCTCGGCCGCATTGTTGGGATGTCCATTGCGCGGCCCAGGAGAAACGGTCGGATAACGAGAGACGCGTTTGCTTGTCGTCGGCCATCGGGACCCCGCACGCTGTTCGTCGGAACAGGTTGGGATCGCGTCGCCGCGAACCGGGTGACAATGGCGTTACTATCCTTCAACGATTGCGTGAGGATGTCGAAGCGTTCGACGATGTCCTGACGCCCGCCTGCTGACCCGATGGCCCGGCCCTGGCCTGGCGACCGGTTGGGGC
>NZ_DASZTJ010000076.1:0-10575 GCF_035548235.1 Rhodopila sp. | reverse complement strand
TCCGACGATGCCTATCGCGCCGCCGGGGCGACGATCGTCGCGGACGCCTGGGAGGCTGAGATGGTGGTCAAGGTCAAGGAGCCGCAACCGCCCGAGATCGCGCGCCTGCATCGTGGCCAGGTGCTGTTCACCTACCTGCACCTGGCCGCCGACGCGGAACAGACCAAGGGCCTGATGCGTTCGGGGGCCACCTGCATCGCGTATGAGACGGTGACCGACCGGGCCGGCACGCTGCCGCTGCTGGCGCCGATGAGCGAGGTGGCCGGACGCATGGCGGTGCAGGTGGGCGCCCACTGCCTGGAGCGGGAGCAAGGCGGCGCCGGCATCCTGCTGGGCGGGGTGCCCGGCGTGCCGCCCGCCAAGGTGGTCGTGCTGGGCGGCGGCGTCGCCGGCACCAACGCCGCCCGCATGGCGGTCGGGCTGGAGGCGAGCGTGACGGTCATCGACCGCTCCCTGCCACGGCTCAAGGAACTCGACCTGCAGTTCGGACCGCGCGCGACGACGCTGTTCGCGACGGCGGAGGCGATCGAGCACGCGGTGCTGGGCGCCGACCTGGTGATCGGCGCGGTGCTGGTGCCCGGTGCGGCGGCGCCCAGGCTGGTGACGCGGGCGATGGTGCAGCGGATGCGCCCGGGATCGGTGCTGGTGGATATCGCGATCGACCAGGGCGGCTGCTTCGAGACCAGCCGTCCGACGACCCACGCCGCACCGACCTATGTCGAGGAAGGGGTCGTCCATTACTGCGTCACCAACATGCCGGGCGCGGTGGCACGGACCTCCACCTTCGCGTTGACCAACGCGACCCTGCCGTTCGTGACGGCCCTGGCGGAGAAAAGATGGCGGCAGGCGCTGGCAGAGGACCCGTTCCTGGCCGCGGGGCTGAACATCCACGACGGGCAGGTGGTGCATGAGGCGGTCGCCCGGGCCCTGGGGCTGCGGCATATGCCGCTGCGGGACGTGCTGGTGCCGTTCCCCGCGCCGGGACCGTGACGCGGACGGCGCCGATCCCGCGGCGCCTTGGGCGCCGGTCGCGTCTGACGGTGCCGAGGCGGGGGGCACGCGCGGGTGGCCTCTTGGCCGCCCTGGTGTCGAGAGGTCGTTGCGGCGGAACAGGCCTCCGCCGCCGGCTGCCTATCCCCGTCGCCGGATCGCCGCGGTCACCGTGTTCTCCAGCAGGCAGGCCACCGTCATCGGTCCGACGCCGCCGGGCACCGGCGTGATCGCACCCGCCACCGCGGCGCAGGACTCGAAATCGACGTCTCCTGTCAGCCGTCCGTCGGCAAGCCGGTTGATGCCGACATCGATCACCGTCGCCCCGGGCTTGATCCAGTCGCCGGTGATCATCCCCGGTCGGCCCACGGCCGCGACCACGATGTCCGCGCGGCGGCATTCCGCGGCGAGGTCCCGCGTGCGGGAGTGCGCGATCGTCACCGTCGCGTCGGCCGCCAGCAGCAGGGACGCCATCGGCCGCCCGACGATCGACGACCGGCCGACCACGATGGCCCGAGCGCCCGAGATGGGGACGTTCATGGTGTCCAACAGGTGCATGACGCCGCGGGGCGTGCAGGGCGCCAGGATGGGCCGGCCCTCGGTCAGCAGGCCGACATTGAGGGGGTGGAACCCGTCGACGTCCTTGGCCGGGTCGATCGCCTCGATCACCGCATGCGGCGACAACCCCGACGGCAGGGGAAGCTGCACCAGGATGCCGTCGACGCCGTCGTCGCGGTTCAGGGTCTCGATCGTCGCCAGCAGGTCGCGCTGGGTCGTCCCCGCGGGCAGGCGGAGGCTGCTGGCGCGCAGCCCGGCCTGTTGCGCGGCGCGATCCTTGGTGCGGACATAAACCGAACTGGCGGGGTCGTCGCCCACCTGCACCACGGCCAAGCCCGGCGAGAAGCCAAGCGCCGCGACCCTGGACGCGACATGTTCACGCAGACGCGCGGCGATCGCCTTGCCATCGATCAAACGGGCGGTCATCGGTCAGAACAAGGGGCGGAAGCTGTTGAAGACGATCGCCTCGTAGATCTTGGCCAGCAGCATGTTCGCGGCCTGCAGCAGCAGCAGCAGGATCAGCGGCGAGATGTCGATCGCGCCGAAGTTGGGCAGGACGTTGCGGATCGGCCGTAAGGCAGGCTCCGTCGCGCGATACAGGAAGTCGCCGATCGACCAGACGACGCGGTTGCGCGTGTCGAGGATGCCGAACCCGGCCAGCATGCTGAAGACGGCGGCCAGGATGACGACGATCGAGTACCAGTAGAGCAACTCACGCAGAAGCCAGAAGATGATGCCGATCATACCGTTTGCATTCCAGATACGCTGTGGGGCCGCCACAGGGCCTTGTCCCGCCGGCCCGTGTGTCGCGTCGGCCGACGCCCCGATGCGCGGCCGAACCGTGGTGCGGACCACTACAGGGGCCGACCTCACTCCGCAACAGGCAGTCGAGGGCCGTGTGCGATCGTTCGGATGTTCGCGCCCAGGCGGATCGAGTCGGCGGATCGCGTCGGCGGATCGCGTCGTGTGAATCACATTGAGATCACGTCCCCCCGCGCATGGTGCGGGGGCGGAAAGATGCTTTCATAACATCTTTCCGTGGGATCCTCCTCGGACGATCCCTGTCAACCCGGACCTTACTTGACCTGGCTGCCTGCGGTGGCCGGGTCCTTTTCGGCGATCTGGGACGCTTGCGTCGCCGGCACAGCCATGTGACAGGTCCACCATGATCGTCCGAACGCTTCTGTTCCTGCTGCTCGTCCTGGCGTTCGGTCCGTCGGCGCTGGCCGGCGACACCCTGCGCCTGGGCCTGCTGCACACGCTGTCGCCCGCGCCGTTCTACATCGCGCAGGAGCGCGGGTATTTCCGCGACCAGGGCATCGACCTGAGCTTCCGCTTCTTCGACGCCGCCCAACCGATCGCCGCCGCGGCAGTGTCGGGCGACGTCGATGTCGGCGTGACGGCCCTGACCGGCGGGTTCTTCAACCTGGCCGAAAAAGGCACGCTGAAGGTCATCGGCGGCGGGCTGCACGAGGAGAAAGGCTATGAAGGCGCGGCCATCCTGGCCTCCGACAAGGCCTATGACGCCGGCCTGACCAGCCTGGCGAAGCTGCCGGGGCACAGTTTCGCGATCACCCAGTACGGCTCCTCGTTCCACTACATGGTCGGGCGCATCGCGGAGGCGGAAGGCTTCGACATCAAATCCGTCACGCTGCGGCCGGTGCAGACGGTCGCGAACATGCTGGCGGCGCTGTCCTCGGACCAGGTGGACGCGACGATCGCCATCGCGTCGCAGGCCAAGCCGTTGGCGGCCGCGGGCCATGCGCATATCCTGGCCTGGGCCGGCGACGTGGTGCCGTACCAGTTGACGGCGGTTTTCACCACGCCCGGCATGATCGCGAACAAGCCGGACCTGCTGCGCCGGTTCGCCGCCGCGTATCGCAAAGGCGTCGCCGACTACCGTGACGCCTTCCTGTGCACCGACGCCGGCGGCCATCCGGTCGTCGATGCGAAAACCGATGCCGCCGTCGCCCTCGTCACCAAATACGTCTTCACCGGCGACCCGGACGCTCGGCGCAAGATCCTGCAGGGGGTCGGCTACTACGACAAGGACGGCGCGCTGGACGTCAAGGACGTGCTGAACCAGATCGCCTGGTTCAAGGCGCAGGGCCTGGTGAAAGGCGACCTCGACCCGTCGGCGATGCTGGACACCCACTTCCTGCCGGCGCGATGAGCGGGCTGCGGCTTACGGTCGATCGCCTGACGCATCGCTACGGCACGCTGACGGCGCTGCGGCAGGTCAGCCTGGCCGCCGAACCGGGCCGGGTGATGGTGCTGGTCGGTCCCTCGGGCTGCGGCAAGTCGACGCTGCTGGGCCTGATGGGCGGGTTGCTGGCGCCGTCGGAAGGGGAGGTGCGGTGCGAGGGCGAGGTCCCGGACGACTGCCTCAACCCCATGACGTACGTGTTCCAGGATTTCGCGCTGCTGCCCTGGCGTACCGTCGCGGGCAACGTCGCGCTGGTGCTGGAGGACCGGATGCCCCGGCCCGCCTGTGCCGAACGGGTGCGGGCGGTGCTGGCGCTGACGGGCCTGGCGGATTTCGCGGACGCGCTGCCCAAGGCGCTGTCCGGCGGCATGCGCCAGCGGGTCGGCATCGCGCGCGCCTTGGCCGTGCGCCCGGCCTGCCTGCTGCTGGACGAACCGCTGTCCGCGCTGGACGCCCAGACCCGCGACCTGCTGCTGGAGGAGTTCGCGGCCCTGATCGGCCGGGCGGGGACGACTACGGTGTACGTGACGCATAATCTGCAGGAAGCGGTGCTGCTGGGCCAGCAGATCGTCGTGCTGTCCCGCCGGCCGGGACAGGTGCGGGAGATCCTGCGCCTGGACCGCCCGCTGGCCGGACGAAGCCTGGCGGATGCCGACCTGGCGGAGACGGAGCGGCGCCTGTGGCGGATGATCCGCGACGACGCGGCCGAGGCGGAGCGGGAGCGGGCCGATGCGCCGGCTTGACGGCAAGGTGCCGTTCCGCGGCGGCGGCTTCTCGCCGTCCGACCATCCCGCCGCCGCGGCGGCGACGCTGTGCGTGGCGGTGGCGCTGTGGCAGGCGGGGGCCTCGGCCGGGCTGATCCCGACGCTGTTCCTGCCGGCACCGGTCGCGATCGGGCGGGCACTGTGGGCGCTGACGGTCAGCGGCGAGTTGTGGGGGCACCTGTCGGCGTCGCTGTTCCGCCTGGGCGTCGGCTGGGTGGTGGGCACCGTGTTCGGGATCGGCATGGGGCTGGCGGTGGGGCTGTGGTCGGCGTTCCGCTCGCCCGGCATGGCGCTGGTGTCGGCGCTGTTCCCGATCCCGAAGATCGCGCTGGTCCCGCTGTTTATCATCTGGTTCGGGATCGGCGAAGGCGCCAAGATCGCCACCGTGGCGTTCGGGGTGTTCTTCCCGACGGTGATCGCGACGGCCGGGGGCGTGGACAACGTGCCGCGCGGGCTGGTCCGGATGGGCCAGAGCTTCGGCCTGTCGCACGGCGCCATCGTGCGCAAGATCGTGCTGCCGGCCGCGCTGCCGGCGATCCTGAACGGCTTCCGGGTGACGTCGTCGATCGCCATCGTGCTGCTGGTGGCGGCGGAGATGATCGGCGCGCAGAAGGGGATCGGCGCCTTCGTGCTGGCGGCGGGGAACCTTTACGACACCGACAACCTGCTGGCCGGCATCGTCGTGCTGTCGCTGCTGGGGCTGGTGGTGGCCTGGGCGATCGGACGGCTGGAGCGATGGCTGCTGGGGTGGCGGGGATAAAACGACGCCGCGTCCCGCACGGCGCCGATGGCGGCATGCCGCGGTCCATGCCAAGGTCGGCACGGATTTTTCGTGGAGGAACAATGCAGAACTGGCTCACCCGTCACTGGGTGGTTGGCGCGGGCTTCATGGCGGCGGCGCTTGTCGCGTTGGCGCCCGCCTTGGTTTGGCCCGTCGCGGTATCGTCGACCGGCGGGGCATCCGCGGGGGGGACGTCGACCGGCGCGATGCCGCTGGCGATCTTCCTGCTCTTCCTGCACAGCCCCGTCTACATGATCCATCAGGTGGAGGAGCACACTGGCGACCGCTTCCGGCGGTTCGCCAACCAGAGGCTGTTCCACGGCCTGGACGCGGTCAGCGTGCCGTTCGTCCTGGTGGTGAACCTGCTGCTGGTCTGGGGCATCAACCTGCTGGCGTTGTACGCGGGCGTGATCTGGGGCGCCGGCTGGGGCCTCTCCGCGCCCTACCTCATGCTGGTGAACGCGCTGAGCCATATCGGCGCGACCTATCGCTTCCGCTGCTACAATCCCGGCCTGGTCACCGGCATTTTCCTGTTCCTGCCGCTGAGTCTGCTGACGCTCTGGGCGGTCGGCCTGAGCGACGGCGTGATCCCGCACCTTCTGGGCCTGGCCGTGGCGGTGCTGCTGCACCTGGTACTGATCGGCGTCGTGGCCGTGCGCTATCGCTGGCTGGCCGCGCCGGAAGCCGCTCGGCGCTGACCGTCGCGCCCCTTGCATTACACCGATCTGTGTGCCACGGTCCCGCCATGGCACGCCCGGAAGACATCCCCCAACCGACACGCGACGTGGTGCTGAACCTGCCGTGTCCCAGCTTCGACACCACGCCGTTCGTGTCGGGGCCGCCATTGTCGCAGCGGCGCATCGCGATCGTGACCTCGGCGGCGGTGATCAAGCGTGGCGACCAGCCTTTTCCGTTCGGCTCCGGCGAGTGCCGGTTCATCCCGAACGACACGCCGACGGGCGAACTGTTGGTCTCGCACGTGTCGATCAACTTCGATCGGTCCGGCTGGCAGCGCGACGTGAATGTCGTCTTCCCGGTCGACCGCCTGAAGGACATGGCGGCGGCCGGGGAAATCGGCGGCGTCGCCCCCACGCATTATGCCGTCATGGGCTCCACCGATCCCGCCGCGATGGCCGAATCGGTCGAGCAGATCGCCGGACAGCTTAAGCAGGAGCGGATCGACTCCGTCCTTCTCACCCCTGTCTGACCCCTCTGCACGCGCGCCGTGTGCGCGCTCGGCCACATGCTTGAGGAACGAGGGTTTTCGACGGTCGCGCTGGCGTCTGTCCGCGTGCAGGCGGAGAAGACACGCCCGCCGCGGGCCTTGTGGACGTCGGCCGTGCTGGGCCGGCCCGTTGCGGAGCCCGACGACCGGGATTTCCAACTGCGAGTCCTGCGGACGGCCCTGGGCCTGTTGGAACGTACCGACGGCCCGGTGATCCTGGAGGACTTTCCCGACGATCCGCCTGGCCTGAAAGACACCCCCGGGTGGACGGCCCCGGCGACCCGGGCCGCGACGGTCTCGACCGCGGCCGAATGGCGTGATGCGTTCCGCGCGGAGATGCAGGCGCTGATGCCGCTATGGAAGGCGGCCCAGGATCGGTTCGGCCGGACCTCGATCGGGCTGTCGTTCCTGCCGCCCGAGGCATGGCCCGACCTTGCCGCCGAGGTTCTGGCCGGAGGCCTGCCGGTGACGCCGCGGCTGGGGACGACGGCGCTGACGGTGCGTTTCTTCTGCGACGACCTCAAGGCGCTGTACGGCGAGGCCGCACAGGCCAAGGGACCGAAGCCGTCGCCGATGCAGGTGGATACCTGGTTCTGGCGCGCCACCGTCGCCGGCGAGATGCTGCGGGCGATCCGGAAAGTGGCGATGGAAAGCGAGAACAACGGCCTGAAAACGGTCGGCGGCCGGTTCTTCGTCCCGACGCCCTGGGTCTGACGGCGATCGCCGCCGGGTGTGGCGCCATGGGCGCTGGCCATGCGCGCTGGCCATGGGCGCTGGCCATGGGCACGCCGGCCTTTCTGCGTCTTGGAGGGGCCTGGCCCGGCCGTCCGCGGCTTACGGTGCCGGCGAAGGGAAATCCGCAGACGGCCGGCACAAGGCCGGCCATGGCGGAAGGGGGTTCACCGACGGTTCGCCCCGACCGTCCGGTCGAATTCCGCGTCATCGATTCCCAGCGACTGCGCGGCGGCCCGGATGTCGCGCCAGGTCGTATCGTCCACGTCGATCCCGGCCTGCGCCCGCTTCGCCGCCATGCGCCGTTCGGGTTCGCCCGGCATCAGCACTTCCTCGACGCCCGGGGCGACTTTCGCCGATTTGACGTGCGTCTTCACCGCCTGGATGTCCGCGTCGACCTTCGCCGGGTCGCCGATCTTGCTGACGTCGATGACGATGGCGAGCATCGAATTCAACGTGCCGCCCTTGCCCGGCACGAAGGACCCCTGACCGCCGGCGATCGCGGCGGTCATGATCTCGCACATCACCGCCAGGCCTGAGCCCTTATGCGCGCCGAACGCCCGCAGGGCGCCGGCATGGTCGCGGATCAGGCCGGTCGGGTCGTTGGTGGGGTTGCCGTCCGCGTCGATCAGGCAGCCATCCGGGACCGTGGTGCCCTTGTTGTAGGCGACGCGCGCCTTGCCCGCCGCGATCGTGGTGGTCGCCATGTCCAGCATCACCGCCGGCCCGTCGCTGCCCGGCACCGCACAGCAGAACGGATTCGTGCCCAGCCGCGCCTCGGCCGCGCCGAAGGTGGCCTGTATGTCGTGATGGTCGGCCACGTTGACGAACGCCGTGAACGCGCATCCCCGGGACGCCGCCAACTCCGCATAGGTGCCGATGCGCCCGATATGCGAGGCGTTGCGGAACGCCAGCACGCAGGCCCCCATCTCCTTCGCCTTGGCGATGGCGCGCTTGACGGCATTGGCGGCCATCTGCTGGCCGAAGCCGCGCTTGGCGTCGATGACCAGCAGCGCGCCGGCGTCCAGCACCGTCTCCGGCGCCTGGTTGGGGACCAGCAACCCGTTGTGGAAGTTGCGCACATAGGACGGCAGCATGCCGACGCCATGGCTGTCGTGGCCGGCCAGGTTGGCGCGGACCAGATGGTCGGCGACCTCGGCGGCCTCCGCGTCCTCGCTGCCCATGCGGCGGGCGATCAGGTGGGTCATGGCGCGCAGCGCCTGGGGCATCAGAGTGGGCATGGGCCTGCTTCGGTTGGTCGGAGTCGATCCGGGCAGGGTTACACCGGGTTGCCGTTCGGGGAAAGGTGACGCTGTGCCGCGAGGCCCAGCCTTATCAACCCGGTCGCGATCACTTGCGGCCGGCATCGATGAGATTGGTTTTTTAGATTCAGATGACACTATGGCACAGGGCAAGACGGACAATTTTCATCTGATCCTTCGGAAAACACATCGTTTCTCCACGTGCAGAAAACAAAATCCCAGTGCTCGGATTTTTTTTCAAAATCCGAAAAATACGATTTCAAACCGATGACGTCATACTTCCATGATTGACGTATTTTCTCTTGACCGGGCCTCGGGTGACGCAATATTCGTTGCTTACGAAATCACATGCCGGGATCCCGTAAACTCTTCGGGCGCCGGTTCCAGGGGGAAACATGGCATCTCGATACGCAATCGGTCCGAGCATCGGAACGGCGCGGCTGGGCAATTCGCCGGACGGATTCTATCTGGAGCCGGACAAGGTCGGCGGCCTGCCGATCGCGTGTGACTCGCACGGAAACGTCACGACCCAGTCCGGCATGCCTGTCAGCGTGCGGCGGTTCAAGGACACGCAAGGCCGTGTCATGCGGCAGGGTGCCTATTTCCGGGTGTTCGAGATTCTTGACGACAACACCAGTCGGGAGCTGACCCTGGACTCGCCGGATGTCGCGTCGATCACCTGGACCGTGCATCTCGCGAACAAGAAGGCGTGCTGGTACCAGTTCTCCGGCCTGGAAGGCAATCTGCTGTATGGCGAAACCAACAGCTACGCCGCCAAGGGCGTGGCCCAGCGCAATCCCGACGCCAAGACAACCGACCAGCGCCGTGCGTTGATCATCGATCCGGGCCCGCGCAGCGTGTCCGGCAGGCGCCAGCACGCCGCGATCAACAAGGCGTCGTCCACCGGCTATAGATTCGCGAGCTGGCCGGAGCACGTCATTTATGGCGAGCTGATCGACAGCCTCGGCGATCTGCTGACCGACGATGCCGGCCGCCTGGTCGTTCTGGGCGGCTATGGAAAATCCGGCGGCGATACCTCGATCACATCGTTCGCCGGCGCCAATTCGTGGCATGACGACATCTCCGACGGTCCGGTGGCATGCACGGTCCACCTGAGGGACGGCCAGGTGCTCGAGCTGCAGGCCTGGTGCCTGGTGGGTTCGCCGAAATTCGCGCCGGAGGTGGAAAACATCGTCAGCCTGGACGACACGATGTTCGACACCGCGGTGCGCTGCCTGAACGCGTATCCCGAGATTTTCGCCAATGGCGGCTTCAACGCGGCCTATGCCCCGAATTTCGAGCGCGACATCCTGCCGATCCTGAAGCGGCCGGGCGGTTATCGGTGGGTCGCCAACACGCCGTCGATGAATTCGCTGTCGCCGCCGCCATTCGATCCCAGGGACAAGTCGGAGGCCACGCAGGGGCTGCGCGACGCGTACCTCGCGCTGTTCCGGATTCCCAGCCCGGAACACGCGATCGGGCCGGACGCGAACACGCTGTTCACCACGAACGGCTTTCCGATGATGCCGCTGAATTCGGGCAGCAATTCGGTCTTCAACCAGAAGGACCTGATCGACAAGTTCCTGACGCTGACCGAAACGCAGTATTTCTTCCTGAAGCAGTGGGCCGCCGGGCGCTTCGACACCACGTCGCCACCGAAGACCGATATCGTGACGGCGCTGTCAGAAGCCAGCATGGGAAATTGCGTAGGCGGTCCGTTCTGCCCCGGTATCGAGGTTACCTGGAGCACGCGCAACCCCAATCTCTACGCTGCATCGCGGCAAATTCGCCAGCGCCACCCGATCACGTACTACAACGAGTACGGCCTCGATCCGGACGAGGACGAAACCGCGGCACCCCTGGGCTGCGAACCCGGCGACCTGACGAAGCGCATGGCGATCCCGTGGCAGGCGGACTTTTTCCAGTGCTCGATCCAATACATCAACTTCACTGATCCGGCGGTGAACAAGGGGGACGGGATTCCGGCCCCACCGACCTATTATGCCTATTGGTGGCCGCCGCAGAGCCCGTGGCAGGTGATCACCGGCGACCTGGGC
>NZ_DASZTJ010000075.1:0-54411 GCF_035548235.1 Rhodopila sp. | reverse complement strand
GATGGCCCGGTCGGGCCGGGGCATGACGGGGAGGGCCGTGACGGGGAGGGCCGTGACGGGGAGGGCCGTGACGGGGAGGGCCGTGACGGGAAGGGCCTGGACATGCGAGGCACGGACGTACGGAGGACCGAAGGGCGAGGGGCGAACGCTGCCGCGACCAGCGGCACGACGAAGACCGGCAGCCACATCAGCCGCGCCTGGTAGCGGTCGTGCGGGCCCGAGAACACCCCCGTGATCGCCGCATTCACCGGCAGGGCCAGCAGGACCAGCATCAGCAGGCCGGCAATGGACCTGCGCCGCCGCCAGATGCCGGGAAGCAGCAGCACGCCGGCGGCTGCGCAGGCCACCGCCACGGCCTTGTGCAACTCGGCCAGGAGGGACGGCACGGACAATTTTCCACCCTGTTGGCGCGCCCCGGTGTAGCGCGTAGCTTCGGCCGGCGGGAAATCGCCTGTGATAACCGGCGTGACCTGCCGCGGCCACGGTTCCAGCCCGTCGCCGCTGGCGAACCGGGTCACCTGGTCGGCTGAGTTCCGCAGCGCCGCGCGCGCCGATCCCGCCGGCTCGGCACGCAGCCCGGACGCGATGATCGCGTTCGCCTCGCCGGAGACCTGCTTCGGACCGCCCGCCAACTGGAGCGGGCTATCGCTGTCCCACAGGAACGCGTCCGAACTCCGCGGCATCCGATCGACGAACGCGCAGAGCCGCCAGCCGGAAGTGGGGCAATCGCGCCGCAGGGCTTCCATCCCCGGCCCGTCATACAGGGAGCGGGCGAGCAGGAAGACGTTGCCGAACGGCGAGACCGAGAAACGTCCGTGCGCCGCAAGGTTGACCCCGCAGAGCGCGACGATGGCCACCACCAAGGGCAACAGCAGCGCCAATGGCCGCCGCGATACCGATCGCGCCCCTGCGACCGCCGCCCCGATCAGCACCATGCTGAGCGGCAGGCTCGATTGTTGTGCCGCGATCGCGAACGTTGCCAGGCCCGAAAGGCCCACGATCTCCCGGCCCGTCAACTGCGCCGCCTGCCACGCCAGCAGCCAAAGCGCCAGCACCAGCAGCGGCGTGAACAGGTCGGGCATGACTTCCGACACCAGCCAGGGCAGCCAGGTGCCGATGGCGAGGCCGACGATCAGGACCATGAATGCCCACGGCGCCAGCCGGGGCGCGGCCAGGCGGCAGACGCACCGCAGCACCCAGGCCGCCAGCAGCGCCTGCGCCGCGACGATCGGCCACAGCGACAGTTTCGCATGCAACGGAAAGATGAACAGGCTGTAGAACACCGGCCGGTCCCAGCCGGCATAGCGGTGGATCGCCTGGGACAGATATGTCCCGGTATCGGCGAAGACGATCGGGTACCGATTCCAGATCGCCGGCCACAGCAGCAGGATCGCGGCGGCCGGGATCGTCCACCAGTCCCTATGCCTGCTTGCCATAGCCATCCGGATGGGACTGCCGCCAGGCGAAGGCGGTGCGGACGATCTCGTCCAGGTCGGCATGGACCGGCCGCCAGCCCGCCGCCTGGGCGCGCTGCGACGACGCCACCAGCACCGCCGCGTCGCCCGGCCGGCGTGGGGCCATCCGATATGGCACCTTCAGGCCGCTCACGCGCTCGACCGAGGCGATCACCTCGCGCACCGAGTGGCCCAGGCCGTTGCCCAGGTTCCACACCAGCGGCCCGTCATCCAGGCGTTCCACCGCCAGAAGGTGTGCGCTCGCCAGGTCCGAGACATGGACGTAGTCGCGGATGCAGGTGCCGTCCTGCGTCGGATAGTCGTCGCCATAGACCTCCAGCGCGGCGCGACGGCCCAGCGCCGCGTCGATCACCAGGGGGATCAGGTGGGTCTCCGGACGGTGATCCTCCCCGAAGCGGCCGGCGGGGTCCGCCCCGGCGGCGTTGAAATAGCGCAGGCAGGCGTAGCGCAGCCCATGCACCTGGTGCGCCCAGCGCAGCGCCCGTTCGATGATGTACTTGCTTTCGCCATAGGCGGACTGCGGATCGATCGGCGCGTCCTCGGGGATCGGGTCATTGCCTGGCACGTTGAACAGGGCAGCGGTCGAGGACAGCACGAACTTCGTCACGCCGTGCCGGATGCAGGCGTCGATCAGCCGGATTCCGTTGGCGCCGTTGTCCAGCAGGTATCGCATCGGCATGCGCATGCTTTCGCCGACCTGCGACAGCGCGGCGAAATGCAGCACCGCCGTCCACGGTCCCTCGGCCAAGCCTTGCGCCAGCACGGCGTCGATCGCGGCCTCGTCGGCGAGGTCGCCTTGCACGAAGGCCGCGCCCGGCGGCACGGCCGGGCGATGGCCGGTGCGGAGGTTGTCCAGGATGGTGACCGCGTCACCGCGATCCAGCAGGGCCGCGACCACATGGCTGCCGACATAGCCGGCGCCGCCGGTGACCAGGAAACGTTGCGTCATCGTGCCTACCCTCGAAAATACGCTTTGTAGCGGCGGTGATAGACCCCCGCGTCAGCGTTGCCCGAGCGTAGATGTTCACGTGTGTCGACTCTAGTCAGAACGGCGCCCGAGACCTTGGCGTGGGCCTCCTGCAGCAGCCGCAGCGCATGCAGCACCGTCTTCGCCTGGGTGCGCCGCCAGCGGATGCACAGCAGGGTGGCGTCCGCCAGGCCGGCGGCGATGCGAGCCTCGGTCATCGCCTCCACCGGCGGGCAGTCGAGCAGGACCAGGTCGTAGCCGTCGCGCACCTCCGACAGCAGCCGGCGCATGCGGTCGGACATGAACAGGCTCAGAAGGTCGGCGCCTCGAGCGGGACGGCCGGCGGTGATGCAGGCCAGGCCGGTCAGCCGGTCCTCGCGCACCGTGTCGCGCCATTCCGCCTCGCCCCGCAGGATGTCCAGCAGCCCCGCCTGCGGACCAGGAGGCCCGTCGAGCCGCTGATGGACCGAGGGCTGACGCGCGTCGCACTCGATGAGCAGCACACGCTCCCCGCCGGTCTGTGCCGACCGGGCGAGGGACAGCGTCAGCACCGATTTGCCCTCGCCGGGCCGAGCGGCGGTGATCGCGATGATGCGGGGGCGATCGGCGTCGAGGCCGATGGCGGCGCGCAGGGCCCTGACCTGTTCGGCGAAAGCGGTCAGCGGCCGCCGCGCGGCATACTCGTGTACCCGCGTCGATCGCAGCGCTCGGCGGCCGAGTTCGGGGACCAGCGCGAGGCAGGGCAGGCCGGTCAGCCGGCGGACCGTCTCGCCGTCCCGCAGCGTCTCGTCGACCAGTTGCAGCAGGTGCACGAGCAGCAGGCCCAGGAATACCCCGGCCGCCGTGGCCGCCAGCATGGTCTGCGCCGTGCGCGGCGCGCTGGTGTGGTCGGGGGGCAGCGCGAGGGAGATTTCATGCGCCTCGGGGAATTCCACGCCTGCCTGCAAGGTGGTGCGCTGGATGCCTTCCAGCACCGTGTTGAGCTGTGCCCGTGCCGCTTCCAGGTCGCGGTTCATCGTGTTCAGCGGCAATTGTTCATGGTCCGCGCGGTCGGCATCCTGGCGGGTGGCCTGCAGCGCTTGTTCGGCGGCCTTCACGCGGCCCTGGGCGGCGATCTGTTCCGCCTCGGCGGCGGCGACGACGCGGGTGGTTTCCGCCTCCAGCGCCAGGTCGGCCTGCCTGAGCTGCGATTGCACCGCCTGGGTCTCGGGGTGCTGCGGCCCGAGGCGGGTCAGTTGCGCCTGCAACTTCTCCCGCAGCGCATCGCGGCGGACGCGGAACTGCACGACCGACGGTGCGACCGCGGCCTGGTCCGCCGCGCCGCGCCCGGCGCGGGTGGCATCGAGGCGGGCGGTGGCGGTGGCCAGGTCGGCGCGGGCCTTGGTCAGTTCCTCCGACAGCCGTGTGATCTGCTCGGTGTCGATGCCGGCGTGAATGCCCTGGTTCAGCCCATGGGCCTGCCGGTAGTCGGAGATCTGCTTCTCCAGCGCCGCCACGCCATGGCGCAGGTCGCGCGCCTGGCTTTCAAGCTGCACCTTGGCCTGGTCGATCTTCTGGTGCTTGTCGGCGTAAAGGCCCTTGATATACGCGTCCATGGCGTTGTTGACGCCGGCCGCGGCGACGTTGGGGTCGTCGGCGGTGAAGTTGACCTCGATCACATGCGAATCATGCGCCGGGTTCGCGTGCAGCGACGCGCGCACCGCCTGCAGCATGGCGGCGTAGCTGTGATTCAGCACGGGGCCGTAGACCGGCTCCTCCGGCGGTCCTTCGGTGTCCATGCCCAGCAGGCCGCGCAGCGCGGTCATCGCCGACGCCGTCAGGGGTGGCGGGCGGCGGGCGGGATTGAACCAGGGATTGTCGATCAGTTGGCCGCGCTGGGCGACGGCTTCGGCGATCTTCAGGCTCTGCAGGATTTCGGCCTGCGTCGCCATGATTTCCTCGGTGATCGGATCGGCACGCACCAGGCTCTGGAGTTCGCGCGGCTGGTATTCGGTCGCCTGGTAAACCAGCGATCCGGTCGCGGTGTAGAGCGGCGTGGCCTGTCGCAGCGCGACCCAGGCGGCGAGTGGCACCAGGACGGCGACAACCAGGAACGGCAGGCGGCGTTGGCGCAGGCCGGCGAGAAAATCGGGACGTGGCCGTGCCTCGGCCGGGATCGGACGCCTGATGGGCGCCGGCCGCATGTCCCAATCGGACGAGGGTATTCCGCCTGCAATGTCGACAGGGCTTTCGGGCATCCGCGATGATCGGCCTTTTTGGTCGTGCCGGGACTGAATCGGCCCGGTGCGGGTGGGGAGAAGCCCGTGGTAAGGCGGGATCGCTTAAGAAACGGTTAATGGCGCCGACGCGGGCCGGGGAACGGGTTGCTGCGACCATAACGGAAAGGCGGGGACGGAAAAGCGGGACGGAGAAGCGGGTTGCCGTTAACCATTCGTTAAGAACGCGCCGTTAAGACGGGTCCGGGCCGGAAAGCCGGTCGCGTGACGACAACCCTAAAACAGGGTTACAGCCTTGCGTTTCCTGTTCTGTCTCCTCCTTCTGCTGCTTTGCGTCGGGTGCGCGCCGGGTCGGGACCTGCCCGACCTGCCGCCCGTCGCGAACGGACCCTATCAACTGGGGCCGGGCGACGTGATCCGCCTGATCACCTATCAGGAGGACGCGCTGACGGCCGAGTTCCGCGTCAGCGACAGCGGCACGATCGCTCTGCCGCTGGTCGGCCCGATGAAGGCGTCCGGTCTGTCCACGGACATGCTGGCCGCTCGGGTCACCGAGGCGCTGGTCCGGAAAAACCTGCTGGTCGCCCCGTCCGTCGCCGCCGAGGTCGTGACCTACCGCCCGATCTTCGTGCTGGGTGAGGTCAGCAAGCCCGGGCAATACCCTTATCAGCCGGGCATGACGTTGGTGACGGCCGCGGCAGTGGCTGGCGGTTTCACTTATCGGGCGATCGACGACTATGCATCGGTGGTGCGCACCGGCAAGGGGTCTGCTATCGAGGGGAAGGCCTCGCGGCAGACGCTGATCGCGCCGGGAGACGTCATCACGGTGTTCGAGCGCAGGTTTTGATCCGGTCCCGCCTGTTTCAATTGTTCCTTCTGGGGGTCTTCCTGTCCGGGCCTGCGGCCGCGGGCGTAAGCAGGGCCGGGGCCGGGCTGGCGATGTCGCCCCTGCCGGGGCCGTTGCGGATCATCGGGGGGCCGTTCACCGGCGGCTGCATCGAGGGTGCGATCAGCTTGCCGGACCACGGGCCTGGGTTCCAGACCATCCATCTCGACCGCAGCGCCTTCTATGGCGCGCCGCAGACCATCGCCCGGCTGGAACTGCTGGGTCAGGAGGCCGCCGCGGTTGGCCTGCCGACGCTTCTGGTCGAAGACATCTCGCGTGCCCGCGGCGGTCCGCTGCCGGGCGGGCATGTCAGCCACCAGGTGGGGCTGGACGCCGATGTCGGGCTGGACATGCGCCCGCGCGACCCGCTGGATGCGGCGCAGCGGGAGAGTGTTGTACTGGCCAGCGTGGTCCGGCCGGACCTGCGCGGGGTCGATCCGGCGGTGTGGAGCCCCCGGGTCGTCGAACTGCTGAAATTGGCGGCGAGGTTGCCGGACGTGGACCGGATCCTGGTCAACCCCGCCATCAAGAAGCGGTTGTGCGAGGACACGACCGGTGACCGGTCATGGCTGCACCTGATCCGGCCTTGGTACGGGCACGCGGCGCACATGCATATCCGCTTTCGCTGCCCACCGGGACAGACCGAGTGCGCCCAGGCGCCGCCGCCACCGCCGGGCGATGGGTGCGACGCGACGCTGCAATGGTGGTTCGATCAGTTGAACGCGCCGCCCAAGCCCAAGAAGCCCTACCATCCGCCGCCGCTGCCGGCGGCCTGCCGGGGAATCCTGGGGCTGGCCGGGTGATACCAACCGGCGCTGATCCAGACGCCGGCTGATCCTGGCACCCCACCGACATGGACCGGCTTGGCCGGGCCATCTTTCTCCCCTGTGGCGCGAGATGGCCCGGTCGAGCCGGTCCATGACGAAGGTACGAGACCAACTGACACGACCAGTGCCGGCTGGCATGGGGTGGCCAGCCGTCAGGAAATCGGAGTCGCGGTCACTGCCCGTTGATACGCCGGACGCTGGCACAGCCGATCATACCAGGCCTTCAGCGCCGGCATATCGGGCCGAACGAGGCCCATGTAGTCGATGTTGAACCAGCGATGGGCATGCACGCCCCAGGGTATGTCGCAGATCGTGAACGAGTCCCCGGCCAGGTAGGCGTGCTTGGATACTTCCGTCTCGACATAGCGCCAGGCCTTGGCGGTCTCTTCGATGGCGGCGGCGACGGCCTTCAGGTCACGCTTGTCGGCCGGCGTGCGCACCAGCCCCCAGAACACCTGTGCCATCGGCCGGTTCATCGTGGTCTGCTGCGCGTCCATCCAATGATCGACGGTCGCCCGCCCCCGTGGGTCGGCAGGCCAGATGGAGGCGGCGTCGCGCGCCAGGTAGCGTACGATCGCATTGCTCTCCCACAGCGTGAAATCGCCTTCCTGCAATGTCGGCACCAAGCCGGTCGGGTTCATCGCCCGGTATTCCGGCGTGTCGGTCTTGCCGAACGCCCCGCCGACATCGACGCGGCGGTAGGGTAGGCCCAGCTCCTCCAGCACCCACAACGCCTTCATCACGTTGCTCGACGTCGCTCTGCCCCAAAGGATGCGTTCTGTCTTGCCGCTCATTGTGTCCGTCCAGCCTTGATGTGCGGCCAAGGTAGAGAAGCCGCCACCAACCGGCAACTTGCGTGGGGCGGGCAGTTCGGGGCACACAGCACGGGATGCCCCGCTACCCAGCCCGCACCGCACCGCGGACTCTCGCGATCGTCACCGCGCTTCTGGCCGCGGCGGCGCTGGGGTTCGCCTTCGCGCTGGAGGATTGGGGCGGCCTGGTGCCCTGCGCTCTGTGCCTTCTGGAGCGCTGGCCGTATCGCATCGTGATCGCGCTTGGCGTGCTGGCGGCGGTGACGCCGAGACGACTGTCGCGCACCCTGCTGTGGCTGGCGGTGCTCTGCCTGCTGGGCGACGTGGTGCTGGGCGTCATCCATGTCGGAGTCGAGTGGCATTGGTGGCCCAGCCCGCTGCCGGAATGCGCGGCGCCACGGATCACGGCCGGCACCATCGCCGAACGTCTGGCGCAGATGCCGGCGCGGCCCTCGAAACCCTGCGACGAGCCGAATTTCCTGATTCCCTGGCTGCCGATCTCGATCGCCGGGATGAACCTGCTCTTTGCCTTGGTCTTCGCCGGCTGCGTCGCTGTTTCCCTGAATGGCAGCCAGAGGCGGCGATGAGCGATCCCAGGCGATACCTGCCGGGCGACCGGCCGGCGAAGACAGAGGTGGCGCAGGCCATCCGGGTCGACCATGCCGGCGAGTATGGCGCGGCGCGGATCTATGCCGGGCAACTCGCGGTCCTGGGTCGTGGCGCCAACGGCGACCTGCTGCGGCACATGCAGGCGCAGGAGCAGCATCACCTGGAGACGTTCAACGGCCTGATCGCCGACCGCCGGGTGCGGCCAACCGTGATGCTGCCGTTCTGGCACGTCGCCGGCTTCGTCCTGGGCGCCGCGACGGCCGCACTGGGCGACAAGGCCGCAATGGCCTGCACCGTCGCGGTCGAAGAAACGATCGACGCCCACTACCGGTCTCAGGTCGAGACGCTGACCGACGAGCCGGCGCTGTGCGAGACGATCGAGACGTTCCGCGCCGAGGAGGTCGAGCACCGCGATATCGGCCTGGAACACGGGGCGGAGCAGGCGCCGGGCTACCGGGCGCTGTCACGGCTGATCAGGGCCGGATGCAGGGCCGCGATCAGGATCAGCGAACGGCTCTGACACAGGGCGGCGCGGTCTTGTCGTGGGCGCCTTTGCACTGGCGATCCGAGTGGTTAACCTGCTGATATTATTAGGGTCGTGGATGGCCAGAGGAAGCCCGTCCATGACTGGGAGCACGCAGTTCGTTTTGGTATGGTCGTGTTTCTCCCCGGTATCGCCACAATTCCGGCAAGGTATCGGCGCGATGCGGTGGTTAACATCTCGTCATACAACCTGTGTTTGTCATGAATATGCGTCGCTCCCTGTTATTCGCGCCTTTGGCCTGGGCCATGCCGGCCCGAGCGCAAAGTCCCATCCCACCGCAACTTTTGGACTATGCGGGCGAGGCCCTCGCCAGCCTGATCGAGACCGCTCGGCAGCGCGCCATCGCCGATGGCGTGGCGGTCATGCCCGCCGGCATCTATCGCTCGCTGCTAGGGTTCTTCCCCGCCGACCTGCTGCAGCGGGTGCGCTATGGGATCGGCGGGGCGGAGCCGCTGGGTCTGCCGTCGCTGGCATTCTCTTATGGCGACGCGGTGGCGCTGACGCTGGGCGAGGTGGTGCTGTTCAAGTCGGAGCGGGACGCCAGGACCGACGCCACGCTGTGGGCGCATGAACTGACCCATGTGATGCAGTACCAGCGCTGGGGGATCGAGAGCTTCGCCGATCGCTATGTGCGCGACAGCGACGCGGTGGAGCGCGAGGCGATCGACAACGCCAAGCGTTTCGCCAGGTGGCAGGCACGGCACTGATCGTCTTGCCTTGAACGGACAGCCTTGAACCGTACCCCGTTCGCAGGCCGGTCAGTTCAAGAAGATCTTCCCCGGGTTCAGCACGCCTCGCGGATCCAGTGCGTGCTTGACCGACCGCATGACCGCCAGCGCCTCCGGCCCGTGTTCCTCCAGCAGGAACTCCCGCTTCCCGATCCCCACCCCATGTTCCCCGCTGCACGACCCACCGAGCGACAACGCTCGGGAGACGATCTTGCGGTCAAGGGCCCAGGCACGCTCCAGCCCGTCCGGCTCCGGCGGGACCAGGATCACGGTGTGGAAGTTGCCGTCGCCGACATGCCCGACGATCGGTGCGGTCAGGCCGGACGCGGCGATGTCTTCCTTCACGCCCACCACGGCCTCGGTCAGGCGGGAGATCGGGACGATCGCGTCGGTGGCGATCCCTTTCCAGCCCGGCTTCAGTGCCAGGCAGGCCCAGTAGGCGTCATGCCGCGCCTGCCAGAGCTTGCCGCGTTCGGCCGGATCGACCGCCCAGCGGAACCCTTGGCCACCATTGTCGGCAGCGATCATCTCGGCCTGCTGCGCCTGTTCGGAGACCGACGCCTCGGTGCCGTGGAACTCGAAGAACAGCGTCGGCATCACTGCGAGCCCGTCCAGCTTCGAATAGCGGATGCAGGCCTCCATCTGGACGTCGTCCAGCAACTCCATGCGCGCCACAGGGATGCCCATCTGCAGGATGGCGATCACGGTATCGACCGCGCCGGCAAGGTCGGGGAACTGGCAGGTGGCCGACGAGATCGCCTCCGGGATGCCGTGCAGGCGGAGCTGGATCTCGGTAATGACGCCCAGCGTGCCCTCCGATCCCAGGAACAGGCGGGTCAGGTCGTAGCCGTTGGCGGATTTGCGCACGCGCCCGCCGGTCTTGATCACGCGTCCGTCGGCCAGCGCGACCGTCAGGCCCAGCACGTTCTCCCGCATCGTGCCATAGCGCACCGCGTTGGTGCCGGAGGCGCGGGTGCCGCACATCCCGCCGATGGTGCAGGCGGACGTGCCGGGGTCGACCGGGAAGAACAGCCCGCTGTCGCGCAGGTGCGTGTTGAGCTGTGCCCGCGTCACCCCGGCCTGGACCCGGCAATCCATGTCGGGCTGGCTGACATCCAGCACCTGGGTCATCCGCGACAGGTCGAGCGTGATCCCGCCGCGCACCGGCGTCACATGTCCCTCAAGTGAGGTGCCGGCGCCCCAGGGCACGATGGGAACGTGTTCCTGGTTGCACAAGTTCAGCAGGCGGGATGCTTCCGCGGTCGTCTCGATGAACGCCACCGCGTCGGGCAGGACCGGCGGCTGCGTGTCCTCGCCGTGGGCGTGCTGCTCGCGCAGCGCGGCGTTGGTGCTGAGACGTTCGCCGAGAAAGGATCGGGCGGCTTCGATGACGGTCTCGACAGGCATGATCGGGTCCTAGGCGCGAGAATGGGATGGTTTGAAACGGCTGGGCCGCTGTGTCCAGAGGAATGGCGCCTGCGCCGGTGCTTGCAATTTCCCCCGCCGCCTGACGATAACCGGGCAGGAGCGTCCCATGACCGTTATCCGTCAGAGTACCGCCGAGGCGACGATCGCCACGCTGATCGGCCACGGCATCGACACGCTGTTCGCCTTGCCGGGCGTCCATAACGATCCGCTGTTCGATGCAGCCTTCAAGGCGTCCGACCGGGTTCGCGTCATCCATTCCAGACATGAGCAGACCGCCGCCTATATGGCGCTGGGAGCCGCGCTGGCGACGGGAAAGCCGCAGGCCTTCGCGGTGGTGCCGGGGCCGGGGATGCTGAACGCCTCGGCCGCGCTGCTGATGGCGCAGGCGATGTGCGCGCCGGTGCTGGCACTGGTCGGGCAGATCCCATCCTTCGCCATCGACCAGGGCCACGGGCACCTGCACGAGATCCACGACCAGTTGGGCCTGCTGCGCCACATCACAAAGCATGCCGACCGGATCCGCTCCCCGGCCGAGGCGGGCCCGAAGGTCGCCGCGGCCCTGGCCGCCGCGCGGTCCGGGCGGCCCGGCGCGGTGGCGCTGGAATGCGCGATCGACGTCTGGGGGCAGGTGGGCGAGACGGTCGTCCCTGACCCGGCACCGGTTCCGGCGCTCGTCGCCGATCCCGCGGCGATCCAGGCCGCGGCAGCGATCCTGTGCGGGTCGAAGCGGCCGCTGATCGCGGTCGGTGCGGGTGCCTTGGGCGCCGGCCGCGAGCTTCTGGCCGTCGCCGAACGTTTGCAGGCACCGGTGATGTCGTTTCGCCGGGGGCGGGGGGCGATCCCGACCGATCATCCCCTGGCCGTGTCCTTCACCGAGGGGCACGCGCTGTGGAAGACGGCCGACGCCGTGCTGGCGGTCGGGACGCGGCTTTACTGGCAGCAAGCGAACTGGGGTGTGGACGAGGCGCTGAAGGTCATCCGCCTCGACATCGATCCCGAGGAGATCACGCGCCTGCGCCATCCCGCCTGCGCGCTGTTGGGGGACGCGGCGGCGACACTGGCGGCGTTGAACCTGGCGTTGACCGAGGCCGCGTCGGGCGAGGGACCTTGGCATCCAAACCCCGACCTGCCCGCGGCCCGCGCCGCGTTCGCCGAACGTCTGGGGCGGCACGAGCCGGTGATGGGCTTCCTGCGGGCCATCCGAGCGGCATTGCCCCCGGACGGGATTTATGTGGAGGAAGTGACGCAGGTCGGCTTCGCCAGCCGCCTCGCGTTTCCCGTGCCGGGACCGAGGCTTTTCCTGTCCCCCGGTTACCAGGACACGCTGGGCTGGGGCTATGGGACGGCGCTGGGCGCGCAGGCGGCAGCACCGGGCCGCAAGGTGGTGCTGGCGACCGGCGACGGCGGGTTCATGTTCCAGGCGGCCGAACTGGCGACGGCGATGCGCCACAAGCTGCCGGTCGTGGCGGTGGTGTTCGACGACGGCGCGTTCGGCAATGTCCGTCGCATCCAGGCGGAGCGTTACGGCAACCGCCTGATCGCTTCGGACCTGACGAACCCTGATTTCGTGGCCTTCGCGAAAAGCTTCGGCATGGCGGCGTTCCGCGCGACGACGCCTGCGGCGCTGGAGACGGCGCTGCACCAGGCGTTCGGCCTGGATGCGCCGGCACTGATCCATGTACCGGTGGGGGAGATGCCGAGTCCGTGGGATATGATCCTGCTGCCGAAGGTCAGGGGCGGGGAAGGGCGGCCGGCTTTGCCGTGATGCCGAACGACCGGGTCTGTGCGGGGGGCGGCAACCGACCCCATTGCACCGACGCGTCGGTTGGAGAATATACGCATCAGTAACCCCACCCGGTCAGCCGGGAAGGAGATGAACGCATGCCCGACACGCTGGTTGCCGCTTCCGCGCCGATATCCGCCGAAACCCGTGCGTTCGATGCCATCATCATCGGCGCGGGCATCGCCGGCCTGTATCAGCTCTATCGCCTGCGGGAGATGGGGCTGTCGGTCCGCGTCTTCGAAACCGGGACCGGCGTCGGAGGCACCTGGTATTGGAACCGCTATCCCGGTGCCCGCTTCGATTCCGAGAGCTACACGTACGGCTATGCGTTCTCGGACGAACTGCTCCAGGAATGGAACTGGACCGAACATTTCTCGCCGCAGCCAGAAACGCTGCGCTACCTGAACCATGTCGCCGACCGGTTCGACCTGCGGCGCGACATCCGCTTCAACAGCCGCGTCGTCGCCGCCGACTGGATCGAGGACGCCAGGCGGTGGCACGTCACGCTGGAGGACGGCGAGAGCTTCGACGCCCGCTTCCTGATCACCTGCATCGGCCCGCTCTCGGCCTATACCATGCCGCGCATCCCAGGCGTCGAGGACTTCAGGGGCCGGTCCTTCCACACCTATAAGTGGCCGCACGAGCCGGTCGATTTCTCCGGCAAGCGCGTCGCCGTCATCGGCACCGGCGCGACGGGCGTGCAGGTGATCCAGACCATCGCGCCGCAGTGCGGCTCCCTGCACGTGTTCCAGCGCACGCCCAACTGGTGCACGCCGCTGCACAACCGACCGATCACCGATGAGGAACAGGGGGCGATCAAGGCCAACTACCCGGCTATGTTCGAACTGCTGCGCCGCACGCCCGGCTGCTACATCCACGATACCGACCCCCGCGGCACGTTCGAGGTCTCGGCGGAGGAACGCGAGGCATTCTGGGAGAAGCTCTACAGCGAACCCGGCTTCGGCATCTGGATGGCGAATTTCCGCGACGTGCTGACCGAACCGAAGGCCAATGCGCTGTTCAGCGACTTCGTGGCGCGCAAGATCCGCCAGCGCGTCAAGGACCCGGCGACGGCCGAGACGCTGATCCCGAAATGCCACGGCTTCGGCACCCGGCGGGTGCCGCAGGAGACCCGCTATTACGAGGCCTATAACCTGCCGCATGTCCACTTGGTCGATACGCGCGTGACGCCGATCGAACGGATCACCGAGACCGGCATCAAGACATCGGACGCCGCGTACGACTTCGACATGATCATCTACGCCACCGGCTTCGACGCCATCACCGGCGCCTTCGACCGGATCGAGTTCCGCGGCGTCGGCGGGGAACGCCTGCAAGACCACTGGGTCGACGGGCCGAAGACCTATCTCGGCCTGATGTCGGCGGGCTTCCCGAACATGCTGACGATCGTCGGCCCGCATAACGCGTCCACCCGCTGCAACATCCCGCGCTGTATCGAGCAGAACGTCGAATGGGTCTCCGACCTGATGCGGTACGTCCAGGCGCGCGGCATCACGCGGTTCGAGACGACCGCCGAGGCCGAGGCGGACTGGTCGCGGCATATCGAGGAACTGGCCGAAGGGATGCTGTACACCCAGGTCGATTCCTGGGCGACCGGCATCAACCGCAATGTCGAGGGCAAGACGGTCCGGCGCATCCTGCAATACCAGGGCGGCGCGCCGCAGTACCGGGCGAAATGCGCCGAGGTGGCGGAAGCAGGGTACGCAGGCATGGTGTTGGACTGACGGCGGTTCGGCGAACGGCCGGGGCGTCAATGCCCCGGCATTTCGTTCACGCATGCCACCCGCCAGCCGCGCGGCGTGCGGTCCAGGCGGGTCAGCGACAGGTTCATGATCGACAGGTGCAGCGCGTTGTCCGGGCCGATGTCCAGCGCATGCGCCACCGCGCCGCGGATCGCGCCGCCGTGGCTGACGATCACCACGTCGCGTCCGGCATGGGTCTCGGCCAGGCGTTCCAGTGCGTCCCCCACGCGGGCGATGACATCGACCATGCTTTCGCCGCCGGGCGGCTTCTCATGCCCGGCCAGCGGCCAGAAGGCATGGGCCGGCAGCGCCAGGCGTGCGGGCAGTTCGGCGTGCGGCAGCCCCTGCCATTCGCCCAGCGACTGCTCGATCAGTCCAGGCTCCACACCCAGGGGAACGGACGGATAGCCGTGGCGGATGATCGTCTCGGCGGTGCGGCGCGTGCGCGACAGCGGCGTCACCAACCACGTCGCCGGCCGCGGCAGCCGCCGCGCCAGCGCCTGGTACATCGGCTCCTGCGCCACCAGCGTCGTCTCGCATAGCGGCACATCCATCACCCCGTACAGCATCGCCCTCGCGTTCTCGTCCACCAGCGCGTGGCGGATGAGCCAGAACGACGTCTCCATCACTCACCGATGCTGAGCAGCGCGCCGCTGACGCGGGCCTGGTGGAACTGACGCGCGAACAGCAGGGCGGCACCGGCCATCCAGACGATGTTCAGCGCGAAGGCTGCCGCCAGGTGGTCCCACCGGACGATGCCGTGGATCAAGGCCGAGCGCATGCCTTCGAAGACATGGGCGGAGGGCAGGGCGAGGGACAGGGGCTGAAGGATCTTGGGCAGCACGGAGACCGGATAGAACACCGCCGAGAACGGTGCCAGCCCGAACAGCACGGCCCAGGCCAGCGGTTCGGCGCCGGCACCATGCCGGAGGATCAGCGACACCACGCCCAGCGCCACGGCCCAGCCCATGATCATCAGGTTGATGAAGAACAGCACCAGCACCGGGCCCAGGGTGAACAGGTTGAACGCATAGAACGCCCAGGCCAGCAGGATCGCCGGCAACACGCCCATGATCATGCGGATGATCGACATGCCGATCAGCGCGGCGATCATCTCGAACGGCCGCAACGGGCTGACGAAGACATGGCCCAGGTTGCGCGACCACATCTCCTCCATGAAGGAGATCGACAGGCCCATCTGGCTGCGCAGCGTCACTTCCCACAGCAGCACGCCACCCAACAGCGTCGCGCCGGCCAGCAGCAGCGTGTTGCCGGTGCGCGCGGCGAGGAAGCTGGCGGTGAAGCCCCAGATGCACATCTGCAGCACCGGCCAGTAGCAAAGCTCCAGCAGCCGCGGCCAGGACCGGCGGTAGAGCGCCAGGTGGCGGTACATCAGTCCCCAGATACGGCGGATCATGCCGCCACCTCCGTCGCCTGGCGGCGGTTGCGGGCGATGTCGAGGAAGACGTCCTCCAGGTCCTCCCGCCCGTAGCGGACCAGCAGGTCGTCAGGGCTGCCTCGATCGACGATGCGGCCCTTCTTCATCATCAGCACATGCGAGCAGAGGCGTTCGACTTCCGCCATGTTGTGGCTGGCCAGCAGGATCGTGCAGCCGCTCTCGGCGCGGTAGCGTTCCAGCCAGGAACGGACCATGTCCCCGGTATCGGGATCGAGGCTGGCGGTCGGTTCGTCCAGCAGCAGGACCTCGGGCCGGTTGATCAGCGCCTTCGCCAGCGCCACGCGGGTCTTCTGCCCGGCCGACAACTGCCCCGCCGGCCGGTTGATGATCGGGCCGAGATCGAGTTCGACGGTCAGTTCGTCGATCCGCCGGTCCATGCGCGCGACGTTGTAGAGATGGCCGTAGACCCGCAGGTTCTCCCTTACCGTCAGCCGGTGCGGCAGGGCGACGTAGGGCGAGGAGAAATTCATCCGCGCCAGCGCGGCGAACCGGTCGGTCGCCATGTCATGGCCGAGGATGGCGATACTGCCTTGGGTCGGTAGCAACAGACCCAGCAGCATGGCGATGGTCGTCGTCTTGCCGGCCCCGTTGCCGCCCAGGAGACCGACGGTCGCGCCCATCCCCGCGTCGAAGCTGATGTCGTCGACCGCGAGGACGTCGCCGTAGCGTTTCGTGAGTGTTTCGACATGTATGGCGTTCATCGCCACGGGGATAAGGGGCGCGGCGCGTCCTGCCAAGGATTGCGTCACCTGATCTGATCGCCGCGCATGCCTGCCGTCCGCCCGGCGGACCGTCCCGTTCACCGCCGTTTGATCGGCATGCCGCCGATGGTCCGGCGGAAGGGCCTGGAATCCTTGGTTCAGGGCGAACCGAGCGTCGGCCAAATGCGCAGACGGGCGCACGGGCGATGGTGGCGGCTCCACGAAATTGTTACGTGTGGTTTCGCAACGATAGCGCTCATGGTGGACCGGATGGGGCGTCAAGGGCGTAGAGAATAGAGGATGCCGGGACCACCGCGTCCGCGCCGTTTCGCTAAAACGCATCGTTGGCCAAACCCCCGCCAGAGCTTAGGATTATGGCGATGATGGAACTCCTTCCCGCCCCCGCCACCCTGGCGCCTGGCCAGCGGGTTTACGCTATCGGCGACATCCATGGTTGCCTGGACCGGCTCGTGTCGCTGCACGAACAGATCGCCGAGGACATTGTCGAACGTCCGGCCGAACACGTGACGCTGGTGCACCTCGGCGACTATGTCGACCGGGGAACGGACAGCGCGCAGGTGGTCGACTGGCTGATCAGCGGCCCCCCGGTCCCGGCCGACGCGGTCATCAACCTGATGGGCAACCACGAGCATATGATGCTCGCGGCCGTGGCGCTGGCGGACGCCGAGGCGCCGATCCACTGGCTGTCCAACGGCGGTGGGGATTCGCTGGTGAGCTGGGGGATCGACAGGACCTCGCCGCCGGCCGAGTGGGCGGCCAGGTTTCCCCAGGCGCATCTGTTGTTCCTGCGCGACCTTGCCATCAGCCACCGTGTCGGGCCCTATCTGTTCGTGCACGCGGGTGTCCGGCCCGGCGTGCCGCTGGACCGGCAGTCGCGCCACGACATGATGTGGATCCGCGACCCGTTCCTGACCTCGGCGGCGGATTTCGGCGCCGTGGTGGTGCATGGCCACACCCCGAAGCGGGAGCCGGCGGTCACGCCGAACCGCATCGCCATCGACACCGGCGCCGTGCTGGGCGGGGCGCTGACGGCTGTGATGCTGGAGGGCGATCGCCTGGCGTTCCTGCAGGCGTGAGGCCGAGGCCCGTGACCCGCTCGTGACTGGCTTGCCCGTGACTGGCCTCTTCGTGACTGGCTGGGGGCCGGACGGGCGGACCGAATCGCCCGATTGAGAGGTCAACGCGGCAGGTGCGAACGATCGTGCTTGCTTCTTTCTTACGCCGCACGCGAAGATGCTTTGCATCATGGCGACAGCCACGTTACGGCAGGTGCGATGAATAAGATTACACCCGGCGCCGCGCCGCGCCCGGATGAGCCGCAGCCGGACCTCGCGGCGGCGGTCAGACGGCTTTCGCATGCCAATGTGCTGGTCGTCGGCGACGTAATGCTCGACCGCTACACCTATGGCGACGTGCACCGCATCAGCACCGAGGCGCCGGTCCCGATCCTGACGATCGAGCGGGAGGTCGCGCTGCCCGGCGGGGCGGGCAATGTCGTGCGCAACTTGACCGCGCTGGGCGCGGCGACCGCGTTCATCTCCGTCGTCGGCGACGATCCGGCCGGACAGGACCTGACCGGGCTGATCGGCGGGCATTCCAACGTCGAGCCCTGGCTGCTGGTCCAAGGCGGCCGGACGACGACGCTGAAGACAAGGCTGCTGGCCAAGGGCCAGCAATTGCTGCGCGCGGACCGGGAACAGACCGATCCGATCCATCCCAAGCTGGCCGAACGCCTGGTGCGCATCGCACTGGACGCGATGGCCGCGACGTCGGTCACCGTGCTGTCGGATTACGGCAAGGGGCTGCTCTGCGGCGACGTCCCGGCCAAGATCATCGAGGCCGGGCGCAAGATGGGGCGGGTGGTCGTCGTCGACCCGCGCGGCGCCGATTTCAGCCGCTATGCCGGCGCCGACGTGGTCATGCCGAACCGCCAGGAGCTTGCCGCGGCATCCGAGATGCCGGTGGACTGCGAGGCCGCGATCATTGCCGCCGCCCAGTCGCTGCGCGCCACCCATGGCTTCGGCGCCGTGGTCGTCACGCTTGGCAATGACGGCATGACCCTGGTCGACGCCAGCGGCTGGCAGCATTTCCCGGCCGAGGCGGCCGAAGTCTATGACACGTCGGGTGCCGGGGACACCGCGCTGGCGATGCTGAGCGCGGCGCTGGCGGTCAAGCACGACCTGTCGGTCGCGGTGCGCCTGGCCAACCTCGCCGCCGGCGTGTCGGTCGGCAAGGTTGGCGTGTCGGTGGTGCGGGAGGCTGACCTGCTGCATGCGCTGACGCCGCAACGCAGCGCCCTGCGCAAGATCGTCAGTTGCGAGGAAGCGGCGGAGCAGGCCGAACGCTGGCGGCATCGCGGCTGGCGGGTGGGCTTTACCAACGGCTATTTCGACCTGCTGAACCCTGGCCATATCCACCTGCTGGAACAGGCGCGCGCCGCCTGCGACCGGCTGATCGTCGGCGTCAACAGCGACAGCGGCACGCAGCGGCTGAAGGGCGCGCCGCACCCGATCCAGCCGGAGGCCGCGCGCGCCGCGGTGCTCGCCGGCTTCGCCTTCGTCGATCAGGTCTGCGTCTTCGACACCGACACGCCCGAGGCGCTGATCGAGAACATCCGCCCCGATGTACTGATCAAGGGCGCGAACCACGTCGCCGAGGAGGTGGTCGGCGCCGAACGCATCCGCGACTGGGGTGGGCGGTTGCTGCTGGTCGAACTGACGGATGAGACATCCCCGCCCGCCGCGTACAGCCCGGTGCCGTAGAGGGGAAGTCCTCGCCAGCCCTAATGGCCGACGGCTTCGCCAGGCAGGGTACCCCAGAACGATTGGCGCCTGAGCCAGCCGTCATAACCGTCGACCGCCACGCGGCACCAGGCCGCTCCCTTCGAGCAATGCCGGATGTCGCCGATGACGCCGACGTCGAGGCGGGCGACCACCGCCGCGCCCAAGGTGGGCTCGCGGCGCAGCGCGCGCTGCTTGCCCGTCACGACGAAGCAGCGCCGCCCGGTCAGCGTCGCCTCGTGCATCCACCCTTCGACCCCGTCGGAATCCCGCACGAAGCGCCAGGCATAGAACTCCCGTCGGACCTCGACCGGCAGGTTGCGCCGCAGATAGACCCATTTGATCGGATAGCGCAGGCCCGGGCCGACGCGCATGTTGACCTTGTCCGCCCGCAAGGCGACGAACCGGGGCACCGGCAGGCCGGTGGTGGCGCCTTTGTCCCGGATGCGGGCGGGGACCGTGCGAAGAGGCGCTTTGCGGGGCGTGCCCTCCGCCTCGGGTGTCTCCATGGCGGTGCGATGCCACCCCAGCGCCATCGGGCCTCCGGCTCGTTCCGCTGTCCATCCGGTCGTCGGGCCGGCGAGGGAAGTGGCGAGCAGGAGAAGAATCGCGGCGAGGCAGCAGACCATCGGTCGAGTGTCCGAACTGTCCATCAGGAACGCCAGCGGCGCCCATCCGGTCCGGTGATGAAACAGAGCCCGGCCCTTCGCCGGGACAGCGGGCAGGCGCGCAAGGCATCGCCACGCCTGAGGCTGACGACCGTGCCTTGCCAGATCGGCCGCCTGTGGACGGCGAAGCGCTTGACGTGCGCCACGCCGCCAACTGTCGCGACCGTCCTGCGGACAGCGCTGAGCGCGGATTTATAGGAGGGAAACGAACCGACTTGGACGCTGTAGCCGCGCGGCGGAACGGATCCCCTCGCCGCTGGCGCGCGCGGTGGCGGTGCTGCCGGACGGACCGGCACCTCCGCTGCGTCCGCGACCGCGATCAGGCGCGGCGTCCGCTCGGGCGACCCGGCGCGCGCCATCTGGACCGCCGGCTGGTATTGCGCGAAACCATCGTCCAGCAGGCTGATCATCGTCGCACTGCGCTGCGGAACACTGGGGGAGCCGAGGACGATGCCGATGATCCGCACGCCGTCGCGCATCGCCGACGTCGCCATGTTGAAGCCCGCGGCACTGGTATAGCCGGTCTTCAACCCGTCAGCGCCTGCGTAGACGTCCAGCATCGGGTCGTGGCCATAGATGGTCCGGCCGCGGAAGACGAAGCTGCGGACACTGAAATACGGGTAGTATTGCGGAAAGTTCCGGATCAGCGCGCGAGCGAGGATCGCCATGTCGCGCGCCGTGGTGACCTGGGCAGGGTTTGGAAGACCCGAGGCATTGCGGAACACGGTATGGGTCATGCCCAAGGCGCGCGCTCGCCGGGTCATGATCTGCGCGAACCGCGTCTCCGACCCGCGGCCCAGGAATTCCCCCATGGCGGAGGCGGCGTCGTTGGCGGAGACCGTCACCATCCCCAGGATGCATTGCTTGACCGTCACCCGCATGCCGGGTTTCAGCCACAGCTTCGTCGGCTCCATCGAGGCCGCGTGGGGCGAGACCGGCACGGCGCTATTGAGCGAGATCCGATGGGCGCGCAGGGCCTCGAACGTCAGGTAGAGCGTCATCATCTTCGTCAGGCTGGCGGGGAATCGCCGTTCGTCTGGATTGAAACCTTCCAGCACCTTGCCCGTCGCGGCCTCGATGACAATGCCGCTGGGCTTGGCCCCAAGCTGCGCCGACGCGATTCGGGGCACCAGGCAGACGGCCATCACCAGCAGCGTTTGGACCGCGACCCGCTTGACCCGGCCTCGGATACGTCTGGGCCAGGGGCGGCGAAGGCGTGCAGGGGACCGCGGGGCGTCAGCGAGTGGGGGTCGTGGGCCGGCTGTCATGCGCACGACTTAACGTGGAATCTTAGAAAAGTCTCACAGTTCGCTGATCCGTGGCCAAAAGATTGGCTTCACAGCTTAGTGAGGTTCGCCGGCGCGTTGCCAAAAGGCCCGTGGCCGGCGGACGCTCGGATCGATCTGGCCCCTCGCGGCGGGCTGGGGCATGATCGCCCATCGATTTGCCGAAGGGAAGGGAACAGGCCGTGGCCAAGGTCATTATCAGTTGCGCCGTGACGGGAGCGATCCATACGCCCAGCATGTCGCCCTATCTGCCGATCACGCCGGCGGAGATCGCCCAGTCCTCGATCGAGGCCGCGGAAGCCGGCGCCGCGATCATCCACCTGCATGCGCGCAACCCCGTCGACGGGTCGCCGACGCCCGACCCGGCGGTCTTCATGGGCTTCCTGCCGCAGATCAAGCAGAGCACGGACGCGGTGATCAACATCACCACCGGCGGCGGCCTGACGATGACGCTGGATGAGCGCCTGGCCGCGCCGTTGGTCGCGAAACCCGAGATGTGCAGCCTGAACATGGGCAGCATGAACTTCAACATCTCCCGCGCCGGCGATCGCATCAAGGACTGGAAGTTCCCCTGGGAAAAGCCGTACCTGGACAACACGGACAACTTCATTTTCCGCAATACGTTCAAGGACGTCGAGAACATCGTCGAGCGGCTGGGCAAGGGCCATGGCGTGAAGTTCGAATACGAATGTTATGACATCGGCCATCTGTACAACCTGGCCTACATGCTGGACCGGAAGGTCGTGGAGCCGCCGCTGTTCGTACAGTCGATCTTCGGCATCCTGGGCGGCATCGGCGCGGAGCCGCGCAATCTTCTGTTCGCGAAGGAAACGGCCGATCGTTTGTTCGGCGATCAGTACGTGTGGTCGGTGCTGGCGGCCGGGCGGCATCAGATGGCGTTCACCACCATGGCCGGCATCAACGGCGGCAACGTGCGCGTGGGGCTGGAGGACAGCCTGTATATCGGCAAGGGACAGCTAGCGAAGTCGAATGCGGAACAGGTGTCGAAGATCCGCCGTATCCTGGAGGATCTGAGCCTGGAGATCGCCACGCCGGCCGAGGCTCGGGAAATCCTGAAGCTGAAGGGGGGCGACCGGGTCGGGTTCTGACCCAGCCGCTTCGTGGGGCAGTTGCAGGGCGGAAGGGAGCGGAACTCCGAGAAACAGCAGGTACGACACCATCCCCGGCGTCGTACCTGCTGTTTAATGAACCCGCGCCGATAGCAGCGCAGCGGCTGCATTCGCCGCGTCGCGCTGGCCGCGAATGGATGCAATTCTCATGAGACTGGCCAAAACCAGCAGGAACAAGCCATAGGATACGAACCCGAGCATGACGCCCTCCTATCTTGCTACGGGACATGGGTGTTCACATCTCGGCTTTCAACGCTACCCGGCGTTCGGCCAATCGCCTCCCGCGTCACCGTGCCGGAATTTGCCCCGCAGGCAATCCCCTGTATCCTCCCGTCCGACCGGAGGAACCGCATGTTTGACACCAAGGACCTGAAGAACAAGATCGCCGTGATCGGCGTCGGCAACACGAAATACGGGAATTTCCCCCATATCGACGATTACGGCCTGGGCGCTCAGGCGTTCCGCAGCGCCGTGCAGGATTGCGGCATCGACAAGAACCAGATCGACGGGCTGTGCGTCAGCCGCATCCCCTACTACGCGCGGATGGGCGAGATCCTCGGCATCAATCCAAAATGGACCATACCGCTGCCGGCGCATGGCCGCATGTCCGGCATGGGCATCATAGAGGCCTGCGCGGCCATTTCTGCCGGCCTCTGCCAGACGGTCGCGCTGATCTACGCCAATATCGGCCGCTCCCGCCGCGTCAATTACGGCGGCGACGAAAGCCCGGGCACCTGGGACCCGTGGGGCTTCACCTCGCCGGGCGGCGCCCACGCCATGGCGTTCCGCCGGCACATGGAGATGTACGGCACCACCACGCGCCAACTGGCCGAGGTCTCGGTCTCGATCCGCTATCACGCCTGCCTCAACCCCGATGCGGTGATGCGCAACCCGATCACCATCGAGGATCACGAGTCGGCCCGCTTCATCACCGCGCCGCTGCGGTTGCTGGATTACTGCCTGATCAACGACGGCGCGGTCTGCCTGATTTTGACCTCGGCCGAACGGGCGAAGGATTTCGCGAAGAAGCCGGTGCTGATCTCGGGTTTCGGCGCGCAGGAGACCTTTAGCCCGTCGGCCTTCGCCAATTTCGACATGGATTTCTGGTATCCCGCGATCAGCGCCGCCGGCAAGCAAGCCTATGAGATGGCCGGCGTCAGTCACGGTGATGTCGATGCGCTGATGTGCTACGACAATTTCTCGCCGACCGTGCTCTTCAGCCTGGAAGGGCTGGGGTTCTGCAAACGGGGGGAGTCGGGGTCCTTCGTCGAGAACGGCGGGTTGTCGCTGGGCGGGCGGCTGCCGACCAACACCGATGGCGGGCACCTGTCGAACTCCTATATGCAAGGCTGGGCCTTGAACGTCGAGGCGGTGCGACAACTGCGCGGCGAATGCGGCGATCGGCAGGTACCGGACTGCGAGGTCGTGCAATACGTCCAGTCCACGCCCTGCACCCGCTCCATCATCTACACCCGCGGCTGAGAAGGACCTGATCCCATGAGCTACAACAAGCCGCTGCCGCGCATCGATACGCTGAACAAACCGTTCTGGGACGGCGCGAAGCAGAACAAGTTCCTTCTGCAACATTGTCCCGCCTGCGGCGACACGCGCTTCCCGCCGGGGCCGATCTGCCCGAAATGCCTGTCCGACGGCCAGACCTGGATCGAGGCCGCCGGCACCGGCGTCCTGGAATCCTGGGTCGACATGCACCGCGCCTATTGGGACGGCTTCAAGGACGACCTGCCGTACCGCGTGTGCCTGGTGCGTCTGACCGAAGGTCCGGTGGTCGCCAGCAACCTCGTGAACAGCCCCGACAATCTGAAGATGGGCATGAAGGTTAAGGTCGTCTTCGATCCGGTCACGGATGAAATCACCCTGCCGAAATTCACCATCGCGGAGACATGACCGATGTCCGCCACGCTTCTGCCGCTCACCCTCGACTTCCTGCGCTGGCTGGATGCCGAACCGCGTGAGTACGCCGAGGTGATGGATGCGTGGCGAACGTCCTGTCCGCGGTTGACGGTGTGGGAGGACGCGTTGGACGCCGGCTTGATCACCCGCACCCATGTCGGGGGCGGTCCGCTGCGCGTCGCGCTCACGCCGGCGGGACGCGCGTTGCTGGCCAGCGTCGGGCGATGAACGTTACTATCCTCGACGATTATTTCGATACCGTCCGCACCTTGCCATGCTTCGCGAAACTGGCGGGACACATCGTCACGGTCTGGAACGATCATGTCGAGGATGTCGACACGCTCGCGGACCGGCTGGCCGGGACCGATGCGTTGGTGCTGATCCGCGAACGCACCCGGATCCAGGCCCCGTTGCTTCAGCGTCTGCCGCGGCTGAAGCTGATCAGCCAGCGCAGCGTCTATCCGCATATCGATATCGAGGCCTGCACGCGGCACGGCGTGGTCGTGTCCTCCGGCCAACATCCCGGGACGCCGTCTTACGCAGCGGCGGAGCTGACGTTCGCGCTGATCCTGGCCGCCGCCCGCCGTCTGCCGCAGCAGGTGGCTGCCTTGAAGACGGGTGTCTGGCAGATCGGCGTCGGGCATTCGCTGCGTGGCAAGACGCTGGGCATCTATGGGTACGGCCGGATCGGCGCCGCCGTCGCCGGCTATGGCCGAGCCTTCGGGATGAACGTCATGGCGTGGTCCAGCACTGGCTCGTTGGAGCGCGCGAAAGCGGATGGCGTCGCACCGGCACCGGATCGCGGCAGCTTCTTCCGGGACGCCGACGTGGTCTCCTTGCATGTCCGGCTGTTGCCGGCGACCCGCAACAGCGTCACGGCCGCCGACCTTGCGCTGATGAAACCATCCGCCATCCTGGTGAACACCAGCAGGGCCGGGCTGATCGAGCCGGAGGCGCTGGTGAACGCCCTGCGCGCCGGCCGTCCCGGCTTCGCCGCCGTCGACGTGTTCGAGCACGAGCCCGTCACCGATCACCCGCTGCTGCATATGCCGAACGCGGTCTGCACACCGCATATCGGCTACGTGACGCACGAGGAATACGAGACGCAGTTCACCGATATCTTCGACCAGATCCTCGCCTTCGACGCCGGGGCACCGATCAACGTGGTCAATCCGGCTGTTCTTGCCAGCAAAAGCTGAATTCTTCCGCTCGACTTGATCTGGCTCAACGCGCCCCCCGCCTGAACACGCACCGTAGCGTATCCGCCCGACTGGCGCCGAGACGTCGTAGCGCGCGGTTGGTCAGCAGCGACAGGGCAAAGCAATGCCTGATCGAAATAAGGGGCTAACATGCCGCAGCGAAACATGTCGGAGATCGTCAATCGGCGGAATCCGGTGACCTTGCCGCCCGATGCATCGGTCAAGGACGCGTGCCGGCTGATGCGCCATCGCCGGATCGGTGCCATCCCGGTCACGGACGGGGATGGGAAGCTCGTTGGGCTGTTCAGCGGCCGCGATGCGGTCACGCGCGTGCTCGCCGAGGCGCTGGACCCGGAGCGGACCTGCATTGGCGATGTCATGACCAAGCGTCCCGACACCCTGGGCCCCCAGGCCCGAGCGATTGACGCGCTGCGTCTGATGCAGGACGGCGGCTTCCGCCATGTGCCCATCGCCGATGGCGAAAAGCTGGTCGGCATCGTTTCCTTCGCCGATTTCAACGGCTTGGAACGTGCCAGGCTGGACGAGGAGACGGGGTTCTGGGAAATCATGTAACGTGTCCAGGCCGACCCGGGCTCGCCGGCGGTCGGCATCAGGCCCCTGCGATGAAGGACCCGACCTATGCGGACAGGATTTGTCTTTATCGGCGCCGCCAGTGCCCATGATCTCGTTCGCCACTGGTGGCTGTTCGCCCTGCGCGGCGTGTTCGCGCTGCTGTTCGGAATCCTGGCGATCCTGGCACCGGACCTGACTCTGACCTCGCTGCTCGTGGTCTTCGCCGCCTATATGCTGTTGGATGGCGTGCTGTCGGCGGCTTCCGCGTTCACCGCCGCGTTCAGCGGCCATCCATGGGGCGCTCTGGCGATCGAGGCGGTCCTGTGCCTGGTCACCGCCGCCCTGGTGGTGATGTGGCCTGGACTGTCGCTGCTGGTGGCGGTGATCGTGATCGGCGTCTGGGCCATTTTCACCGGTGCGGCGCTGCTGGCCACCAGCCTGCGTTTCGGCCTCGGGGCCTGGCCGATGGGATTGGCCGCAGTGGTTTCGATCGTGATCGGCGTGCTGGTCCTCATCGAGCCAATCACCGGCGCCCTGGTCCTGGCCACCTGGCTTGGAATCTATGCCTTGCTATTCGGCCTCATGCTGCTCGGCATGGCGTGGCGGCTGCGACGGATCGCGCATCATCCGCGCTGACGCGCGGATCAGGCGGCCAAAGGGTCAGGCGGCCAAAGGGTCAGGCAGCCAGCGCGTCCTGTTGCCAGGATTCCCACCAGATGGGGATCGCCGCGACAGGCAGCGGACGAGCGACCAGGAAACCTTGCACCGCATCGGCTCCGATCCCGGCGGCCTTGTCCCAGAGTTCCTCGGTCTCGATGCCTTCGGCGACGACATAGAGGCCACGCTGCTTCGCTGCCGCGGTCTTGCGGGCGACGAACGTGTACATCTCCGGCGAGCGGAGGGTTTCCTGCATGATGTCCTTGTCGAACTTCAGGCAGGTGAACGGCAGGTCGATCAGCGCGTCGACGCCCGGCATGCCGGGGGTGACATCGTCGATGGCGACGCCGTATCCCAGCCCACGCAGCCGCTCCAGCGCCCGGCACAGGGCGGGAATGTCGGTCACGGGACGGCTTTCCGTCAGTTCGACGATGATCCGCTCCGCCGGGATGCCGAAGGCGTGCCGCTGCTCTTCAAGCAGCAGCGGGGCGGCCGGCGTCTCCAGCAGGTCCAGCGGGAAATTCACAGCCACACTCAGGTCCCGGCCGCGCAGCAGCGGGCCGCTCAGGTCCGCGAACGCGCGGTGGGAGACGATCCGCGTCAGTTCCTCGGACAGGCCGGCGTTCTCGATCTGCGGAACGAACTGGTCAGGCGGGATGGTGCCACGCACGGGATGATTGAGACGAGCCAGCGCCTCCAGCCCCACGGGCTCCCGGTCGCTGATGCGGATGATCGGCTGGTACCGCGTCTCGATCATCGCCCCGTCAAGCGCGGCCTTGAGTTCCGTCATGCTGATCGCCGCGGCGACGTGGGCCGGGCAGCGATCGGCTGATGGGTGGATGACCAGCGCGTCCCGCACCGATTCGCTGGTGGGCGTGCCGATGACCCGGATGTTGGGTCGGTGAACCAGAGCCTGGCCCAATGACAGCATGTCCGTCTCCGGTTCTACAATCTCTCTGGTGATAGCAGCGAGTTCCGCAAACAAGCCTTCGGCGTCCGCTTCGTTGACCAAAACATGTGAATAGCGCTGCGGCATCCGCGATAGACGAAAGATCGCGTCACGGGCATCGCAGGTAGCCACCGTCCCGCAGCCAAGCTGACGTGCCGCGCATTCGACGGCCTTCAACCAGGCGTCGCTACGAGTGACCAGCAGGACATTCACTTCACAGCATTCAGGTCCACAGTCCTTGATTGGTGTGATCAAGGGAGCCTGTTGGATGGTTCCGGCATATGCGGCTTTGTCACGCTGCATAATGTCTGATTAAAAGAGACACGCTATCAGTACAACAGAATATCGGGATAAAACTGTTAATTCACCGTGAATCAGCGGCAATCCCAGCTTTTGAGACTGCTCCCATGTCGGCTTTATGACAAAATCGTGCGGTTTCTTACAAATTAAAATTTGGTTTCCGTTTCTCCACGAAGGCCGCCATCCCTTCCTGCTGGTCCGGCGTGCCGAACAGCGAGAGGAACAGCATGCGCTCATGACGGACGCCTTCCACGAGCGTCGATTCGAATGCGCGATTGACCGCCTGCTTGGCGAACTGCACAGCCACGGGCGACAGGTCGGCGATCCTGGCCGCGATCTTCAGCACCTCGGGCAGCAGGTCGGCCGCGGGGAACACTTTCGACACCAGGTTGGCATGTTCGGCTTCGGCCGCGTCCATCATCCGCGCGGTCAGGACCATGTCCATCGCCTTGGACTTGCCGACGGCACGGGTCAGGCGCTGGGTGCCGCCCGCGCCCGGGATCACTCCCAGGTTGATCTCGGGCTGACCGAACTTGGCCGTGTCGGCGGCGAAGATCATGTCGCACATCATCGCCAACTCGCATCCGCCGCCCAGCGCGAAGCCGGCGACGGCGGCGATGACCGGCTTCTTGATCTGCAGCACCGCTTCCCAGTTGGCGCCGATGAAGTCCTCCATCATCGCCGACGGATTGGTCCGCACCCGCATTTCCTTGATGTCGGCCCCGGCGGCGAAGGCACGGTCGCTGCCGGTCAGCACGATGCAGCCGATCCCCGCGTCGGCATCGAAGGCGCGAAGCTGCGTCCCGAGTTCCTTGACCAGCGCGTCGCACAGCGCGTTCAGCGCGGCCGGGCGGTTCAGGCGGATCAGACCGACGCGGCCATGGGTCTCGACCAGGATGTTCTCATAGGCGGTCATGGGCGCTCTCCCGTCAGACGTTTGTGCGGCGCTGTGCGCGCGCATGGTTTTTGCCGCCGCTTGAGGAAATGCGCAACGGGCCGGCATGGAGGCCGATGGACACGCGCCGCTCGCGGCCTCGAAGCCTTCCTACCGCTGCGTGCGCGGGCAATAGAATGTGCTGCGTCCCGACTGGACGATGCGCCTGACCCCGCCGCAGGCGGGCGGCCCGGGGCAGGCGGGGCAGGGCTCGCCCTCGTGTCCATACACGCGCCATGCGTGCTGGAAATACCCCAGCTCTCCATCGGGCTGCACATAGTCGCGCAGCGACGAACCCCCGGCGGCGATGGCGTCTCGCAGCGTCTCCTTGATCGCCGGCACCAGACGTGCGGCGCGCGCGCCGGGGACCGAGGACGCCAGGCGCTGGGGGGAGATCCCGGCACGGAACAGCGCCTCGCAGACATAGATGTTGCCAAGGCCGGCGACGATCTTCTGGTCCAGCAGGGCCGCCTTGATCGGTGTCCGCTTGCCTGCCAGCGCCGCGTTCAGGCCGGCGACGTTGAACGCGGCGTCCAGCGGTTCCGGCCCCAGCCCGGCCAGCAGCCGGTGGGTGTCCTCGGCCTCGGTCGCGATCAGGTCGACCGACCCGAACCGGCGCGGATCGACGAACCCGACCCGCCAGCCGTCATCCGTCTCCATCTCCAGGTGCTCGTGCGGGGCGAGTTCGTTGCGTCCGGCCGGACCCAGCAGCATCCGGCCGGACATGCCCAGGTGCAGCAGCACGGACCAGCCGTTGTCCAGCCGCATCAGGATGTATTTCGCCCGCCGCCGGAAGCCGGTGACCCGTGCCCCGGTCATCCGTTCGGCCAGGTCCCGCGGCAGCGGCCAGCGCAGGTCGGGCCGATGCGCCATCACCCGCCGCAGCACGCGGCCTTCCAGCCGCGCCCGCAGGCCGCGCATCACAGTCTCGACTTCGGGGAGTTCCGGCATGGCAGGGTTTGAGCTACTACGTTCCGCTTATGAACGACAATCCGGGACAGACGGCCGATTTCGGCTACCGCACCGTCGACAGGGCGGAGAAGGCCGGGCTGGTTCGAGCGGTGTTCGACAGCGTGGCGCCGCGGTACGATGTGATGAACGACTTGATGTCGTTGGGCATCCATCGGCTCTGGAAGGATATTTTCGTCACCGCCCTGCGTCCCAGGGCCGGCGATACGCTGCTGGACCTTGCCGGCGGCACCGGCGACATCAGCTTCGGCTGGCTGCGCCGCGGGGGCGGGCCGGTGCTGCTGACCGATATCAACGCCAGCATGCTGTCGGTCGGCAGCGACCGGGCCACCGAACGCGGCTGGCTGGACCAGATCCGCTTCGCCGTGATGGACGCCGAGAAGCTGCCGCTGCCGAATAGCTGCGTCGACCGTGTCTCGATCGCCTTCGGCCTGCGCAACTGCACCAACAAGGACGCGGTGCTGCGGGAGGCATTCCGCGTGTTGAAACCCGGCGGTCGGTTCCTGTGCCTGGAATTCTCCTCGGTCACGGTCTGGCCGCTGAAGCGCGTCTATGACGCCTGGTCGTTCCAGGTCCTGCCGCGCCTGGGCCAGGTGGTCGCGGGCGACCGCGACAGCTACCAATACTTGGCCGAGAGCATCCGCATGTTCCCCGACCAGGAGACGCTGGCCACGATGATGCGCAAGGCCGGGTTCGCGCGCGTATCGGTACGCAACCTCTCGGGCGGCATCGCCGCGATCCATGCGGGGTGGCGGCTATGAACGACCCCATGGGGAACGACTTGTTGGGAAAGCGCGTCCTGCTGATCCTGTCGGGCGGGATCGCCGCCTATAAGGGGCTGGAGCTGATCCGCCTGCTGCGCAAGGCCGGATGCGGCGTCACCTGCGTGATGACCGAAAGCGCGCATCACTTCGTCACCCCGTTGTCCGTGCAGGCGCTGAGCGAGTCGAAAGTCTACACCGACCTGTTCTCCCTGACCGACGATTCGGAGATGGGGCATATCGAGCTGTCGCGCGCCGCCGACCTGCTGGTGGTGGCGCCGGCGACGGCGAACATCCTGGCGAAGATGACCGCCGGCCTGTGCGACGACCTGGCGTCCACCGTGCTGCTGGCGACCGACAAGCCGGTGCTGGTGGCCCCGGCGATGAACGTGCGGATGTGGCTGCACGCCGCGACCCAGGCCAACGTCGCTACGCTGCGCGCCCGCGGCGTCCATGTCGTGGCCCCCACCGAGGGCGTCATGGCCTGCAACGAATACGGACCCGGCCGTCTCGCCGAACCGCCGGATATCCTGGCGGCGATCCAGGCCCTGCTGTCGCCCGCAGCCAAACCCTTGGCCGGAAAGCACGCGATCGTCACCAGCGGCCCGACGCACGAGCCGATCGATCCCGTGCGCTACATCGCCAACCGCTCCTCCGGCCGGCAGGGGCACGCGATCGCCACCGCGCTGGCGGCGCTGGGCGCGCGGGTGACCCTGGTCAGCGGTCCGGTCAGCGTGCCCGATCCGGTCGGCGTGCCAGGGAAGATCACTGTGCGTCATGTGGAAAGCGCGCGTGAGATGCTGAACGCCTGCGAGGAAGCGCTGCCCGCCGACATCGCCGTCTTCGCCGCGGCGGTGGCGGACTGGCGCGTGGACAATGCCGCCGCGGGCAAGATCAAGAAGCAGCCGAACGCCGCGCCGCCGGCGCTGACGCTGGTGCCCAACCCCGACATCCTGGCCACCATCGCCGCCGCCGGGCCACGCCGCCCGAAGCTGGTGATCGGCTTCGCCGCCGAGACCGACGACCTGATGAACAACGCGCGCGGCAAGCTGCAGCGCAAGAACGCCGATTGGATCGTTGCCAACGATGTTTCCCCCGCCACCGGCATCATGGGTGGCGCGGAGAACGCGGTGCACATCGTCTCGGCCAACGGGATCGAGTCCTGGGACCGCATGGCCAAGGACGAGGTCGCGGCGCGCCTCGCCCGACGGATCGCGGAGACCTTCTCCTGACCCTCCTCCGTCCGCTCGTTGACGATGATGCGGACGCATTGCTGGCATTGCGGCTGGAGGCGCTGGGCAACCACCCCGAAGCGTTCGGGGCGGACGTCACGGAGGAAGGGCCGACGGTGATCGGCCGCCTGATCGGACGGTCGCCATCGGTGACGCTGGGGGGATTCGCCGGCGGCCGGCTGGTGGGGATGGCGGGCCTGGCGGTGTCGGACAGGCTCAAGACCCGGCACAAAGGCCATGTCTGGGGTTTTTACGTGACGCCCGCGTTCCGGGGGTCAGGCCTGTCGCGGGCGCTGATGGACGGCGTGGTCGCGCACGCGCGGACGCTGGGGCTGCTGGGCCTGACCCTCACGGTCACGGTCGGCAACCAGGGGGCGCGGCGGTTGTATGCCGGATACGGGTTCCGAAGCTACGGCGTCGAACCGGCAGGCCTGCGCGTGGGCACGCGGCTACACGATGTCGAAGAGATGGCACTGAGCTTGGCAGACGGACAGGCGCGCGAAACCGCCATACCCGACCCCTAGGTGGGGCATCGGGACCTGAAGGCGGCACTGCCTCGGAAGAAGGGGCGGTCCCCCTATACGGGCGCGTAGATCCGTCCGTCGAACAGCCGTCGGCAGGTGCGGTAGAAGGCGCCGCTATGCGCCACCCAGGCGCCCGCGTCGTCGCGCCCGACATCGGCCCCCACCGTCAGGATGCCCGACGGCATCCCCAGCCGGATCGACCCTTCGGGCGCGCGGCTCAGCGCCTGATTCACCACCGTCCCGGTGATGCAGGCCGCCACCGACGTGCAGAGCGACGACGTCACCGGCAGCGCCCGGTGCGGCTGGCCGTTGGAGATGAAACGCGCCGTCAGGTCGACATCCGCCGCACGGATCGGCTCCCCCGACAGGGTCGGCGCATCCATCGCCGGCGCGACGAACCCGACGGCCGGGGAGCCGCGCATGCCTGCGGCCTCCTGCTCGTTTGCCGCCAGGCCCATGGCAATGGCGCCGGCGCGGCGGATCGCCTCCAGCTTGGCCAGCACGGCGTGGTTCGTATCCAGCGCCTCGGGCAGTTCCGTGCCGGTCAGGCCGATATCCGACGCCCGCACGATGATGCAGGGCTTGGCGGCGTCGACCATCGAGACCTCGATCGACCCCACGCCCGGCACGTCGAGGCGGTCGGTGACGTTGCCGGTCGGCAGCAGCTTGCCGGTGCCCGCGCCGCCGGGATTGAGGAAGTCCAGCCGCACCGGCGCCCCGGTCCCCGCGACGCCGGGGATCGCCAGGTCGCCGTCGACCTTCGCCTTGCCGTCCTCCAGCGCGAAGGTGGAGCGGATGATCTTCTTCGTGTTGGTGTTGAAGATGCGCACCACGGCGGTATCGCCGTTCGGCCGCACCAGCCCTTCGTCAACCGAGAACGGACCGACCGCCGAGGACATGTTGCCGCAGTTGCCGCGGTAGTCGACGGCCGCCTCGCGGATCTGGATCTGCGCGAAGGTGTAGTCGATATCGGCATCCTCCCGCTCCGACCGCGACAGCACGCAGATCTTCGACAGGGAGGAGATGCCGCCGCCCATGCCGTTCAACTGCCGCCCGTTCGGGTCGGGACTGCCCATCGCCGCGAGGAAGATCGGGTCCCACGCCTTCTGATCCGGCAAGTCCCCCCGATGAAACATCACCGCTCGGCTGGTGCCGCCGCGCATGAAGACGGCTGGAAGAGCGAGCATCGGCATGGCGGGTCCCTCCACGATACCGGCGCAGGATAGAACGCGGCGGGATTTGCGCCAGTGGGTGATTCCGGCGACGGTCAACCCTCTTGTCGTGACCGATCTTTGTGCCGGTTGTACATGACTTCCGCCCACCGGATTGACGTCGTGGATGGCCGGCATGAAGGCCGGCCATGACAGTGAGGTCGATCACACCGCGTCCGCCTCGAACCGAACCACCGGCCGGCCCATCTTCAGGCAAGGTGCCACGAACAGCGTGCGGTGCCAGGCGCCACGCAGGGTGAAGGTTGCCACGATCGACCAGAACACGGCCAGGCAGACCGCCAGGCACAAGCCGGCGACAGTGAATACCGCGAACCCCGTGACCCGAGCGAGGGCCAGCGTCGCGAGGGTGTAGACCGCCAGCGGGAAGGTGAAGCCCCACCAGCCGAGATTGAACGGCAGCCCCTCCCGCAGGTAGCGGACTGTCTTCAGCACCGCGAGCGCCATCCACCACAGGCCGTAGCCCCACAGCGCTGTCCCGCCGACGACCCCCAGTCCGAACGCGACGTCCCCCACCGTGGCCAGGCTGCCGCTCCGCGCGGCGAAGACGGATGGCGCGTCGCCGCCCAGCAGGACCAGCCCCAGCGCGCCGGTGCCGATCGGACCCAACGCCAGCCAGGCCGAGGCGCCCAGGTCGCGCTCCGGCAGCTTGTGCAGCGCCAGGCGCAGGACCAGCAGCACCAGGATGCTCATCGCCAGGGGCACGGAATAGGCCCACAGCGCATAGCCCAACAGCAGGACGGTGAAGGCCGCATCCGGGGCGAGGTGAGGGGCCAGCAGCCCACCGCTGGCTGCGGCGACCTCGGCGGCGACGATCGGCAGCAGCCAGACCGCGGTCAGCTTCTCGATGCTGTGCTCCTGCCGCGTGAACATGAAATACGGCACCGCGAGCCCGCACACCACCGACATGGCCGCGTCGACCCACCACAGGGCGGCGGCGATCGGGACCGCCGCCGAACCGATCAGCGGAGGGTCGAAGGCGAGGAACCCGTTGACGATGGTGGCGAGCCCCATCGGGATCGCCCCGAAGAACATCGACATCACCGGGTGGTGGAAGATCCGCCGCGCGCCGTCGAGGAAGAAGACCCAGCGGGCCGCGTAGAGCAGGCTGAAAGTTACGAACAGAACGATGTTCGCCATCCACAGGCCGGAGGCAAGCCGGTGCATGCCCGGGAAGGGCAGCGGAAACTGATTGAGCGTCAGCGCCAGTGCGCCGGTGCCCATTGTCACGGTGAACCAGTTCGGCGTGAAGTTGCGGACGATCTCGGCGAACGGCTTGGCCTCATGGGCCGCGGTCAGCGTGACGGAAGCCAGTGCGGCGGAACGGTGTGTCATGACGAATGTCCTCTCGGACCGGCGTGACGATCGGAATGAATGCTCACACCGACGGCCCAGCGGGTCGGACAGGACGGTAGCTGCCGCATATCAATCTATCTAATAGATGTTTTCTATCTATCCAATCTATTGTAAAGATTAGATGGGCAGGATAAATGACCTATGCCATGACCCTCGAACAGCTTCGCATCTTCGTCGCCGTCGCCGAACGGGAGCACGTCACCCAGGCCGCTCGGGACCTCAACCTAGCGCAATCCGCGGCGAGCCACGCCATCGCCGCGTTGGAGGCGCGCCACGATACAAGGCTGTTCGACCGCGTCGGCCGTCGGATCGAGCTGACCGAGGCCGGCCGCGCCTTCCTGGTGGAAGCGCGGACCGTCCTGGCGCAGGCCGAGCGGGCGGAGCAGACCTTGGTGGAGTTCGGGCGGCTGGAGCGGGGGACGCTGACCGTGCAGGCCAGCCAGACCATCGCCGGCTACTGGCTGCCCCGCCACATCGTCGCTTTCCGCGGTGCCTGGCCGCATATCGAGCTTCGCCTGGCGATCGGCAACACCGCAGAGGCGGTTGCGGCGATCGAGGCCGGAACAGCCGAGCTCGGCTTCGTCGAAGGCGAGGTGGAAAGCGACCTGCTCGACACCCTCCAGGTGGCGCGGGACCAACTCATCGTGGTCGTCGGCCTCAGCCATCCCTGGGTGGACCATCCGCCCGCGACGGCGGAGGAGCTGACCGAGACCGATTGGGTGCTGCGGGAGCCCGGCTCCGGCACGCGATCCGCCTTCCAGCAGGCGCTCGCGGCGCAGGGGGTGGCGCCGGAGCGGCTGCGCGTGGGGCTGGAGCTGCCGTCCAACGAAGCCGTGCGCGCGGCGGTGGAGGCCGGGTTCGGTGCGACCGCCATCTCGGCCTCGGTCGCCGCGCCGGCGCTGGAGAACGGCTTGCTGCACCACGTGCCGTTCCGCCTGCCCGACCGGGCGTTCCATCTGCTGCGGCACCGGCAGCGGCACCGCAGCAAGATCGCGCAGGCATTCGTCGCACTGTTGGTTGCCTGACCCGACGCCCCGCGCGATGATCGCCGGGCCAGGCGATTCCGAAGCGGGCGGGCCGGGCAGTGAAGGGGCGGGGCAGTGAAGAAGATCAAGCTTGGTCTTTCGATGCGTCAGCTTGGCTATCACGCCGGTGGGTGGCGGCATCCCGATGTCCCTTCGGGCGGCGCGATGGACATCGACTTTTATGTCCGGTTGGCCCGTACCGCCGAACGCGGCCTGTTCGACCTGGTATTCCTTGCCGACGGCGTTGCGTTGCGCCAGCGTGACGAGCCCGCGGGCTCGCTGTGCCGCGCCAACCAGAACGTCGAGCTGGAACCTCTGACGATGCTGTCCGCGGTGGCCATGATGACGAAGCATGTCGGCCTGATCGCCACCGCCTCCACCACGTACAACGAACCGTATCATATCGCCCGAAAGTTCGGCTCGCTGGACCATATCAGCCGGGGCCGGGCCGGGTGGAACGTCGTCACCTCCTGGTCCGAGGCGGAGGCGCGGAACTTCAACCGCGAGCACCACCTGGACTACGATACCCGTTACGACCGCGCGGCGGAGTTCGTGGAGGTCGTCAAGGGGCTGTGGGATTCCTGGGACGCGGACGCCTTCGTGCACGACAAGGAAAGCGGCCTGTTCTTCGATCCCGCGAAGATGCATGTGCTGGACCACAAGGGAAAGCATTTCCAGGTCCGCGGCCCGCTGACCGTCGCGCGGACGCCGCAGGGACGGCCGATCCTGGTCCAGGCCGGCGCCTCCGACCAGGGGCAGGAGATCGCCGCCGCCAGCGCCGACATCGTCTTCACCGCGCAGACCGACATCGCCGCCGCGCGGGACTATTACGCCTCGGTGAAGGACCGTCTGCAACGATACGGCCGGGAGCCGGACGACGTCCTGATGCTGCCCGGCCTGCTGCCGATCGTCGGCCGCACCCAGGCCGAGGCGGAGGCGAAGTTCCAGCAGTTGCAGGATCTGATCCATCCGCTGGTGGGCCTGTCGCAGGTCTATGGCCCGATGGGCGACCTGTCGTCCTATCCGCTCGATGGTCCGGTCCCCGATCCGGTCGATCCGGAGATGCGCAGCCGCGCGGCGGTGCTGCTGGAACATGCGCGGCGGAACAACATGACGATCCGTCAGCTCTACCTGGCGGCCTCCTCCGGCAGGGGCCATCGCACCGTCATCGGGACGCCGGCCATGATCGCCGACACGATGCAGGAATGGGTCGAGGCGAAGGCCGCCGACGGTTTCAACATCGTCCCGTCGCACATGCCCGTCGCGGTCGACGATTTCGTCGACCTCGTGGTACCGGAATTGCAACGTCGGGGTCTGTTCCGCACCGAATATGAGGGCCGCACCTTGCGTGAAAATCTCGGTCTCCGCATCCCCGCCAGCCGGTACGCCAGCCGATGAGGCGCCTGTGCGCCGCGATGCTGGCGGCAGTCCTGTCCCTGGGCTGCCTGCCGGCGCCCTCGGCCAGAGGCGAGACGGTGCTGCGCATCGCGCCCGGCGCCGACCTGACATCGTTCGACCCGATGGGGCCGGCCGCCACGCAAACGTATATCCATGGCCTGATCATCTACGACATGCTGTTCGCACTGGACGAGAACCTGCATGTCCATCCGCAGATGGTTGATACGGATACCATCTCCCCGGACCGGCTGACCTATACGATGAAGCTGCGGCCTGGGCTGCTGTTCCACGACAACACCCCGGTCAGGGCGCAGGACGTGATTGCGTCGCTGAAGCGCTGGATGGGCCTGGACATCGTCGGCCGCACGATGGCGCAGGACGTCGCCTCGATGAACGTCATCGACGACAACACCTTCAGCATCGTGATGAAGCGTCCGTTCCCGGTGGAGCAGGCTCTGGCCAACAGCGGCAGCGGCCTGCCGGTCATCATGCGTGAAAAGGAGGCGACCGCCGGCCGCTTCACCCGCGACACCAAGCTGATCGGCTCCGGCCCGTTCGAGTTCGTGCCGGAGGCGTTCAATCCGGGCGACCGCATCGTCTATCGGCGTTTCCCCGGTTACGTACCGCGCAAGGACCCGCCGAACGGGCTGGCCGGCGCCAAGATCGCCAAGGTGGATGAGCTGGAGTTCCACGTCATCCCCGACGCCGCGACGAAGACCGCGGCGCTGCAGACCGGCGAGGTCGATTTCATCGACCAGTTGCCCTTCGACCAGGCGGATATCCTGGTCGGCAGCAAGGACATCACCGTTTCGACGCTGTCGAAGATCTACAACCCCTTCTTCATGCGTCCCAACACGCTGTATCCGCCGTTCAACGATCCGCGTGCGCGGCAGGCACTGGCGCTGGCGATCAACCAGGCGGACTACATGGCCGTGTCCTTCGTCCGCCCGGAATGGGGCAAGCCCTGCCTGTCTTTCTTCGTCTGCGGCAGTCCGAACGGCGTTACCGACGGATCGCAGCCCTATGCCAAGCAAAACCTGGCCCGCGCCCGCCAGTTGCTGCAGGAGAGCGGCTACAAGGGCGAGCCGGTGATCCTGACGACCTCCCACGAAACGTTGTTCGTCGGCATGGCCGCGGATTACGCGATGCAGAACCTCAAGCAGATCGGCTTGAACGTGCAGGAGGCGGACAGCGACTACGGCACCTTCATGACTCGGCGGAACAGCAAGAATCCGCCGGGCGAAGGCGGATGGAACCTGTTCATCACCAGCGTTTCGGGCGCCGGTCTGTACACGCCGCTATCGAACTCGATCGCCGACACCACGTGCGGCGGGAAGAACTTCGCCGGCTGGGCCTGCGACAAGGAAGCGGCGTCCTTGCGCGACGCCTATATCCACGAGCCGGACCCGAAGAAGCAGGTCGAGATCCTGCACCAGCTCAGCCGGCGCCTCTGGCAGGTGATGCCGACCGTCATCCTGGGGCAGCGGGCCAACCTGTATGGCTGGCGCAACAACATCACCGGCTTCGTCCACTCGCCATCGCTGGTGACCGCGTTCTGGAACATCGAGAAGCACTGACATGAAGCACCTCCTCGCCACCATGACCTATCCCGAGTTCAAGGCGCGGGTGGCCGAAGACCCGGTGATCCTGCTGCCGTTGGGCAGCGTGGAAGTGCAGGGGCCGTGCAACCCGATGGGCGATTACATGCTGGCGTCCGTGCTGGTCGAGCGCGTGGCGAAGCGGACAGGGGCAATCGCGGCCCCAACCTTTCCGTTTGGTTGCGCAGATTACTTTCGCGACGTGCCGGGCGGGATGCAGGTCTCGGCGCCCACCTTCCGGGCGGTGCTGCGGGACATGGTGATGTCGTTCCTGCACCACGGGCTGACTCGGCTTCTGGTGTTCAACGGCCACACCGGCAACAACGCGCTGATCGACGAAACGCTGCGGGAGATCCGGCGGGAGCAGGGGATCGTGGTGCCGTGGATCAACATCTGGCCGATGGTACCCGATTCGCTGCGCAAGCAGGCGCACGGCGACAATGCTCCGCGCGCGTCAGGCCATGGCTCCGACCCCATCGGGTCGGTCTATGAATACATTTTCCCGGAGATGACCCGGCGTGACCTGGCGGGGCATGTCGAACCGTCGAAGACGCTGTTGGGCTTGCCGACCGGCGGACTGACCAGCGTGAAGCTGGGGGACGTCGCGGTGAACGTGCCGATCAACATGCTGGACCATTGCGACATGGTCGTCGGCGGCGACCCGGCGCTGGCGAATGCCGAGGCGGGGAAGTTGTTTGCCGATTTCATCGTGGATACGGCGTCGATGCTGGTGCAGCATCTGAAGACGGCGCCAACCCGGCAGCCGCCGGTGAAGCCGGAAATCTAAGGGAGGGCCCTCCATCGAGAGAAAGGGCCTCCGTCAGCGAGACATTCGTCATGGCCCGGCTCGACAGGGCCACCTTCGTCCTCTGAAGCACGGGATGGCCCGATCGAGCCGGGCCATGACCATCGAGGCGGTGGCGTTGCCGCCTTCCTGACCCGAACGCCCCGTTACGCCGCGACCGGTTGGACGTTCGCTTCGATCTCGGCCCCGAACTGCGCCTGGGCCAGCGACAGATCGTACGCCGTCTGCAGACCAAGCCAGAATTGTGGGCTGGTTCTAAAGCATTTTGCCAGCCGAAGCGCCATGTCCGACGTGACCGGCTCCTGATCGGCGATGATCGGCGCGAGCTTGCCGGGCGAGACGCCCAACGCCGCGGCGAGGCCGTTGGCGTCGAGCCGCATCGGCTCCATGTACTCCTCGCGCAACACCCGACCGGGATGCATCCTGCGACCCATGCGTGCCATCTGACACCTGTTGGAATTTGGATTTGCAGCAAATTGCCGGGCACAAGTGGCAGCAATAGGGCAAACCCGGTCCAAATCCGGGGCCGGTGAAAATTTTTTAACGCCGGCGGGTCAGTTGGGCCGTCGCCGGACCAGGTAGCGCTGCCGGCCTTCTAAAACCAATTCTTTCCGCTGGTTATGGACCGTACTTCGAAAACCGATGACACCCGTGGAACGGTTCGGCGTCAATTCGTCGATCTCCAGCGCCGGATAGACCGTGTCGCCGGCGAACACCGGCTTCAGGAATTTGCTCGACTGCTCGATGAACCCGATCAGCGAGTCCTCGACGCAGTACGGAAACAGGCCTGCGCCGGGCGCCGTCTGCGCCAGGGTCTGCAGCCCGTGCGCCAGCAGGTCGGGCATGCCCCGCACCCGACAGTATTCCCGGTCGTAATGGATGGGATGGGCGTCCCCGCTTGCACCCTGGAACGCCAGGAACACCGCCTCGGTCATCGTCCGGCTCGGCAGCACGAACCGCTCGCCGAGGCGGAAATCCTCGAACCAGCGCTGCTCCGGCACCATGCGATGGCGCGACGGCTCGAAGCCGGTCATATCGCCCCGGCCGCCCGCATGGCATCGATCCGTCCGGCGTTGAAGCCGATTTCCCGCAGGATCTGGTCGGTGTGCTGACCCAGCGCCGGGACGTCGCCCATCACCGCCTCCTGGTCCGTGAAGGTGAAGGGCGGCAGCATCGCCCGCACCGGGCCGGTCGGGGTCTGCACCGTCCGCCATTTGTCGCGCGCCGCGAGTTGCTCATGGTTCCAGGCGTCGATCGGCTGGTTCAGCCGGCCGTTGGCGATCCCCGCCTGATCCAGCAGCGCCGCGACCTCGACCGAGGTCATGTCCTTGAACCGGTCCTCGATCATCGCCGTCAGCGCCGGGCGGTTGGCCGCCCGCTTCACCAGCGAATCGAAGCGCGGGTCGGTGCGGATCGCCGGGTCGCCCAGCACCTTGTCGCAGAACACCGCCCATTCCCGTTCGTTCTGCAAGCCCAGGATCACTTGCCCGTCCCTGGTCTTATGCGCGCCGTAGGGGGCCAGCGCCGGATGGCTGGTCGGCACCCGGGGCGGCGCCGACCCCTCATAGGCATGGCGCAGCATCGCATAGGTCATCCACTCCGACACGGCGTCCAGCATGGCGACCTTGACGTTCGCGCCTTCTCCGGTGCGGCCGCGGCGCAGCAGGGCACCCAGCACGCCGGTCAGCGCATACATGCCGGTGGCGATGTCGGCGGCCGAGATGCCGACGCGCGACGGCGTGTCCTCGGTGCCGGTAACGCTGATCAGCCCGGCCTCGGCCTGGATCAGCAGGTCATAGGCCTTCTTGTGCATGAACGGCCCGCTCTCGCCATAGCCCGAGATGTCGGCGACCACGAGTCCGGGGTTGGCGACCTTCAGCGCCTCATGGGTCAGGCCAAGCCGCGCGGCGGCGCCCGGGGCGAGGTTCTGGACCAGGACGTCGGCGGTTTTCAGGAGGGTGGTCAGCGCCTCCATGGCGTCCGGGTTCTTGACGTCCAGCGTCAGGCTGCGCTTGCCGCGGTTGAGCCAGACGAAATGGCTGCTCATGCCGTTCACGTACGTGTCGTAGTGGCGCGCGAAATCGCCATCGCGCGGCCGTTCGATCTTGATCACGTCCGCGCCCAGGTCCGCCATGTGCCGCGTGCAGATCGGCGCGGCGACCGCGTGTTCGAGCGCGATCACGCGCATGCCTTCCATTGGGCGCATCGGAGCGTTTCCCTTATTGCCAGGACCGGAAGAAAGCGCCACGAGCCTGGCCTGTCAAAGTCCGGGAACCGGCCCCAGGTTCCGCAACAGGGTTCCGTCAAAGGGAGACGACCATGCCTCTGGCTCGCGCCGAGTCCTTCTGTCGCCGCTTCGGCCTGCGTGCGCCGATCCTGCTCGCGCCCATGGCCGGCGCCTGTCCGCCGGCGCTGTCGATCGCCGTCGCGCGCGGGGGCGGGCTGGGTGCGTGCGGCGCATTGCAGATGCAGCCGGTGGAGATCGCGCAATGGGCGGCGTCCGTCCGCGCGGCGACCAACGGGGCGTTCCAGATGAACCTGTGGATCCCCGACGCACCCCCGAAACGGGACGCGGCGCATGAGGCGCGGGTGCGGGACTTCCTCGGCGCATGGGGCCCGGCGGTCCCGGCCGAGGCGGCGGAGGCGGTCCCGCTCGACTTCGCGGCCCAGTGCGAGGCGATCCTGGCCGCCGGTCCGGCCATCGTCTCTTCGATCATGGGCGTCTACCCGCCCGCCTTCGTCGCGCGGCTGAAAGACCGCGGCATCGCCTGGTTTGCCACCGTCACCACGGTCGCCGAGGCTCGAGCGGCCGAGGCGGCGGGCGCCGACGTGATCGTGGCGCAGGGGTCGGAAGCGGGCGGTCACCGCGGCGCGTTCGACCCCGCGCAGGCGGAGCGCCGGCAAGTCGGCCTGTTCGCGCTGCTGCCCGCGGTCACCAACGCCGTGCGCGTCCCGGTGGTCGCCACCGGCGGCATCGGCGACGCGCGCGGCGTTGCCGCCGCCTTGGTGCTGGGCGCGAGCGCGGCGCAGATCGGGTCGGCGTTCCTCCGCTGCCCCGAGGCCGGGATCCATCCTGTCTGGGCTGAAGCGCTGGGGCGCATCGCCCCCGAGGACACGATGGTCACCCGTGCCTTCAGCGGCCGAGCGGGGCGCGGCATCGCTACTGCCTATGTCCAGGCGGCGGCATCGCCGGATGCACCTGATCCCGCGCCTTATCCGGTCCAGCGTGGCCTGACCGGCCCGATGCGCGCTGCCGGACAGAAGGACGGCGACCTGGATCGGATGCAGGCCTGGGCGGGGCAGGGGACGGCCCTGGGCCGAAGCGAACCGGCGGCCGAGGCGGTGCACCGCCTGTGGGAAGAGGCGAAGACGATGCTGTCGCGTTGAACGGCCGGCGCCGCCGAAGCGGAATTAACCAATCCCTAACCATCCCCCTCTACCGTCTAGGCTAGGCGCTTGGCGCCGTTGATGGCTCGGGAACGAATATGATTGAAGCGTGCCGCATGACACGTCCGGCAGATAATGCGTCCAGCGAGCAAGGCCGCGGGAGCGGCGGGCCGCCGGGCGTGAGCCGCGAGACGCCGGATCGCACCCCGGTCGCTCCTGCCTGCCTGGTCGCCGGACTCGACGACATTGACGTGGGAATCCTGTGCCTCGACGCGGAACTGAACGTCGTGTTCATGAACCGCCCGTTCCGGGACCTCTGGGCTATCCCCGAAAGCCTGGCGCAGCAGCGGCTCGTTTATCGCGACCTTGTCAACCATGTCGAGACCAGGGTTTTTCGCAACAGGGACCCCAATCCGACGCGGGCCAATCTAGGCCGTCGGGAGCGCGCGATCCGCGCCGGCTCGTTGCCGCCGACGCTGATCGAACTGCCGGACGGCCGGATGCTGCGGTTCTGCTGTTCCGCCCGGAAGGACGGCAGCCGTATCCTGACATACCTGGACGTGACCGCGGAATTGCGCCGGGGCGGCGAGACGGTCGCGAAACAGATCGGAGCGGAGCTGCGGTTCGCCACCGAGACGCTGGAAACCCAGGCCGCCTACCTGGTTGCCCTGGCGGAAGAGACCGAGGAGACCCGCAAGCGCGCGGACCTCGCCCGGACCATGCTGGAGCGCGAGATCGAGGAACGGCGCACGATCGAGGCCCAGCTTCGCCACGTCGCGACCACGGACAGCCTGACCGGCGTCCTCAACCGCGCCGCGTTCCTGAGCGTCGCGGACCGGGAGCTGTCGCGGACACGGCGGGCCAATGAGGACCTGGCGATCCTGATGCTGGACGCCGATCACTTCAAACTGGTCAACGACCGCTACGGCCATGCCGGCGGCGACGCCGTGCTGGAATATCTCGCCAACGCCTGCCGGTCGGCGATCCGCATCGGCGACAGCATCGGCCGCCTGGGCGGCGAGGAATTCGCCATTGTCCTGCCATGCGCCACGCTGGAGATCGGCGAGACGATGGCGGAGCGGCTGCGCGGACGCATCGCGGAGCAAGAGGTGTGGCACGGCGGCGAGACCATATTCGTGACCGTCAGCGTGGGAATCGGCCTCGCGCGGCCCACTGATCGTTCGATCGAGCAGGTGATCGCCCGGGCGGACGCGGCGCTGTATGCGGCGAAGAAAGCCGGCCGCAACCGCGTGGTGTTGGAGGCCGCCGCCTGACGCGGCGGTGACGATCCGGCCGCCGGTGGTATACACGGCGCCATGCCTGCCCCCGATCCGCGCGCCAACCCCCTGCTGCTCGGTCACGCCGAGGCCGAAGCGATGGTGCTCGATGCCATCCGCTCGACGCGCATGCACCACGCCTGGCTGATCACCGGTCCCGATGGCGTCGGTAAGGCCACCCTGGCATTCCGCTTCGCCCGCCGCCTGCTGGCAGGCCAGCCGGAGGCGCAGACGCTGGCGCTCGATCCCGGCCACCCGGTGTTCCGCCGCGTCGCCGCCGGCACCCATGCCGACCTGCTGACGATCGAGCGCGAGATCAACGAGAAGACCGGCCGGCGGCGCTTGCAGATCGCGGTCGACGACGTGCGCGACATCACCGGCTTCATGTCCCTGACGCCGGCCGAGGGCGGCTGGCGGGTCGTCATCGTCGACGGCGCGGAGGACATGAACGCCTCGTCCGCCAACGCGCTGCTGAAGGTGCTGGAGGAGCCGCCGCCCCGCGCCATCCTGCTGCTGGTCTGCGCCGCCCCCGGCCGGCTGCTGCCGACGATCCGCAGCCGCTGCCGTCGCCTGCGGTTGTCGCCGCTGGACGACGCCTCGATGGCGACGCTGCTGGCGCAATACCTGCCGAAACTGGCCGCCGATGAGCGGGATCGGCTGGTGACGCTGGCCGAAGGCTCCCCGGGTCGAGCGCTGATGCTGGCGGAGGATGAGGGGCTGGCGATCGCCGCGATGGTGGACAAGCTGCTGCAGGATTTGCCCGACGTGCCGGTCTCGCGCGGCTATGAGATCGCGGACGCGCTGGGCCGCAGCGAGACGGGGTTTTCGGTGTTCATGGACATGCTGCGGGCGGAGATCGCGGCGGCGGTGCGCGACAGCGTGCGGGGACGGGCGGACCCGGACCAGGAACGGGTGGTGGCGCTGCGCCCGTTGGATGCCTGGGGGGCGCTGTGGCAGGACCTGACGCGGCTGCAGAATGAGACCGAGCGGTTCTCGCTGGACAAGCGGCAGGCGATCGTCGCGGGAGTGGGGATGCTGGGCGGAACGGGCTAGGGTGCTGGAAGGCGTCCAGGGCCTGGAAGGTTTGCGGCGGGAATTCAGCCGCCACGCTTGATGACGGCGTCAAGCTGTGGCACGGCCTGCCTCCGGCCCGCGCGCGAACGCGGCCCCCTAGCGAAGTCAGGTCATGAAACAGACGTTCTTCCTCACCACGCCGATCTACTACGTCAACGGCGCGCCCCATATCGGCCACGCCTATACATCGGTCTGCGCCGACGTATTGGCCCGGTTCAAGCGCCTCGACGGCTATGACGTCTTCTACCTGAGCGGCACGGACGAGCACGGGCAGAAGGTCGAGAAAGCCGCCAGGGACGCCGGCGTCGATCCGCAGACCTTCACCGACCGCGTCTCGGCCGATTTCCGTGGCATGTCGGACGCGATGGGCGTGTCCTATGACGACTGGATCCGCACCACCGAGGAACGTCACAAGGTCTCCACCTGCGAACTCTGGCGCCGCATCGCCGCGTCCGGAAACATCTACCTGGGCCACTACGAAGGCTGGTATGCCGTCCGCGACGAAGCGTTCTATGACGACGGGGAGGTGACGCTGCAGCCCGACGGCAGCCGGATCGGCCCCAGCGGAGCGCCGGTAGAGTGGGTCCGGGAACCGTCGTACTTCTTCAAGCTCTCAGCCTTCCAGGACAAGCTTCTGGAATTATACGAAACCCAGCCGGATTTCGTTGCCCCCACCTCCCGCCGGAACGAGGTCATCAGCTTCGTCAAGTCCGGCCTGCGCGACCTGTCGATCAGCCGCACCACCTTCAACTGGGGCATCCCGGTGCCGGACGCGCCCGGCCATGTGATGTATGTCTGGCTCGACGCCCTGAACAACTACGTCACCGCCTGCGGCTTCCCCGACCCCGACGCCCCGCGCTGGAAATACTGGCCCGCCGACGTCCACGTCGTCGGCAAGGACATCATCCGCTTCCACGCCGTCTACTGGCCGGCCTTCCTGATGGCCGCCGGCCTGCCGCTGCCCAGGCGCGTGTCCTCGCACGGCTGGTGGATCGTGGACGGCGAGAAGATGTCGAAATCCCTCGGCAACGTGGTGGAGCCGCGCAAGCTGGTCGAAACCTACGGTCTCGACCAGATCCGCTACTTCCTGATGCGGGAGAAGCCATTCGGCGCCGACGGCTCCATGAGCCACGCCGCCATCGTCAGCCGCATCAATGTCGAACTGGCGAACGACTTGGGCAATCTCGCCCAGCGCACGCTGTCGCTGATCGCCCGCAATTGCGGCGGCCAGCTTCCGGCCCATGGCGAGCCGACCGAGGACGACCTGGTGCTGCTCGCCGCCGCGGACGCGCTGCTGCCCATCGTGCGCGACCACATGGATCGGCAGACCTTCAACGAGGCGCTGGAAGAGATCTGGAAAGTCGTCCGCGCCGCCAATGCCTATATCGACCATCAGGCGCCTTGGGCACTCAACAAGACCGACAAGGCGCGGATGGGGTCGGTGCTGCGGGTGCTGACCGACACGATCCGCACCATCGCCACCCTGTTGCAGCCGTTCATGCCGGCCTCTACCGGCCGGATGCTCGACCAGCTCGGCGTGCCGGCCGATGCGCGCGACTTTGCCGGCCTGGCGACCCGCCTGCCGGCAGGCGAGGCGCTGCCGCCGCCACAGGGCGTGTTCCCGCGCTATGTGGAGCCCACGGCATGATGCTGGTCGATAGCCACTGCCATCTGGACTACTACACACCCGCCGAACTGCCCGATGTGCTGGCGCGCGCTGCGGCGGCCGGGGTCGGCCGGATGGTGACCATCGGCACCTCCATGGCGCAATCCGAACGGTTGCCGGACTTGGTGGCGCCGTTCGAGGCGCTGTGGTGCACGGTGGGCGTCCATCCGCACAATGCCGCTGCCGCGCCGATCCCGACGCTCGAAGCGCTGGTGGCGTTGACCCAAGCCCCGCGCGTGATCGGCATCGGCGAAAGCGGGTTGGACTATTTCTACGATAAGGCCCCCCGCGATATCCAAGCCGAGAACTTCCGCGTCCATATCCGCGCCGCTCGGTCGGCCGGGGTGCCACTCTGCATCCACGCGCGCGACGCCGATGACGATATCGCCTTGATTTTACGGCAAGAGCGGGACATGGGTGGGGACTTCGACTTCCTTCTGCACTGCTTCAGCTCCGGCCGCGGACTGGCCGAGGCGGCGCTGGACATGGGCGGGTATCTCAGCTTTTCCGGCATCCTGACCTTCCCGAAATCGACCGAGCTGCGGGAGATCGCCCGCGATGTGCCGGCCGAACGGCTGCTGGTGGAAACGGACTCGCCCTACCTGGCGCCGGTGCCGTTCCGGGGGAAGCGCAATGAGCCCGCCTATGTCGCGCACACCGCCAAGGTACTGGCCGAGGTGAAGGGCATCACGCCCGAGGCGGTGGCCGACCTGACCACCGCGAATTTCCACCGCTTGTTCCGCAAGACGGCATGAAGGTCACGATCCTCGGTTCGGGCGGATCGGCCGGGGTGCCGCTGATCGGCGGTCCGGACGGTGCGGGCGACTGGGGGATTTGCGATCCGGCCGAACCGCGGAACCGCCGTTCACGGCCATCGATCATCATTGAAGGGACTAATAATCAACGACTTCTGGTTGATACTTCGCCTGATATGAGAGCGCAGTTACTGGCTTGCCGCATCCGGGGCGTCGACGCCATCCTCTATACTCATACCCATGCCGACCACGTCGCGGGGCTGGACGATATCCGGATCCTCAACCGGATCGCCGACCGCCCGCTGCCGGCCTACGCCACCCCTGCCACGCTGACGGAGTTGAAGACCCGCTTCGGCTACGCGTTCCGGCCCTGGACGCCGCCGAACTTCTATCGCCCCGTGCTGGAGGAACATCCGATCGAGCCAGGTGCGACGCTCGACCTGCTCGGACTCTCGGTGCGGGTGTTTGCGCAGAACCACGGCCGGATCGAGACCCTGGGCCTGCGCGTCGGCCGCTTCGCCTATTCGACCGACGTCATTGCTTTGGATGACGCGGCGCTGGACGTCCTGGCGGGCGTCGAGACCTGGGTGGTCGACTGTTTCCTGCGTCACGGCTCGCATTGGACCCACGCCAACCTGGCGACGGTAGAGGGCTGGGTAGACCGCCTGAAGCCCGCGCGGACCATCCTGACGCATATGGGCACGGACATGGATTGGGCGTGGCTGAAGGCCAACCTGCCGCCCGGGATCGAGCCCGGTTACGACGGCATGGTCATCGAGACTTAGCCGGTCCGCGCACCCGCGCCGAACCCGTCAACTGAACGGATCGAACGTGACCGGCCCCTGTCGTTCGCGCAGCGCCAGGATCGTGGCGACGTCCTCCTCGGTCACGGCCAGGCCGAAAGCGTCCACCAGCACCCGCCGGTAATCCGCCGCGCTGGTCACCGCCTGTTTGTCCGCCACCCCGGCCGTCGTCCGGCGTGTGAAGATGCCGTTGAACAGCACCAGCCGCCCGCCGGGGACCGGCCTTGTGGCGACGACGTTGTTGCGGAAGACCGAAGCGGGGTGGGTGGCGGTGAACCAGTTCGCGGCCTCGAAATCGACCGGCGACTGCGGCTCGTGCCCGATCTGGTAAAGGTCCTCCCACGTGCCATTCAACTGGACCTGAAGCATCAGGTCCGATCCGAACGGGGTGACTCGCATCGTCTCGTGCGGCGTCGCCTGCGCCTGGTCCGGAACCATGGCCAGGGGCGCGGACGGCGTCAGGCCCCCGAAGCCGACATCCGCGAGCCATGCGCCATTCTCCATCTCGACCCGCAGCAGCATGTGCGTCCGGGGCCGCTCGGCATCCCGCGACGACCCCCGGCGGACGCGCGCGAGCAAGGCGTCGGTGCGGAAGCCGATCGCATCGAGCACGGCGCGGAGCAGCATGTTCTGTTCGAAGCAATAGCCGCCCCGGCGGCGGCGGATCAGCTTGTCGGCCACCGCGTCGATATCCAGCGACACGGGCCGCTCCGCGATCACGTCGATCGCTTCGAACGCGATCGCCTCGCCATGGCATGCCACAAGGGCGCGCAACACCGCCGGCGTCGGCTCCACCGGCCCGTCATAGCCGATGCGGGCGAAATAGGCGTCAAGGTCGATGGGCATGGCGCGTCCCTCCCGGATCGGCAGGACCGCGAACAAGCGGGGCGCCGGACCTGGCGTCAAGCCTCGGGTCAGCGCCCCTTCGACACACCCAGCTTGGCACGTCCCCGCCCACAATGTTAGGCACGCCCCAATCCCAGGATCGGAGACGCTCATGCCCGCGATCGTAGATATCACCGCCCGCGAAATCCTCGACAGCCGCGGCAATCCGACGGTCGAGGTCGATGTATACCTCGACAGCGGCGCCGTGGGCCGCGCGGCGGTGCCGTCGGGGGCCTCCACCGGCGCGCATGAGGCGGTGGAACTGCGTGACGGCGACAAGACCCGCTACGGGGGCAAGGGGGTGCTCAAGGCCATCGAGCACATCGAGACCGAGATCCTGGAGGCCGTCGCCGGCATGGAGGCGACCGAACAGCTCGAGATCGACAGCACGATGCTTGACCTCGACGGTACGCCGAACAAGGGCCGGTTGGGCGCAAACGCCATCCTCGCGGTCTCGTTGGCCGTGGCGAAGGCGGCGGCCAGCGAGGTCGGCCTGCCCTTGTACCGCTACGTCGGCGGCGTGTTCGCCCGCACCTTGCCGGTGCCGATGATGAACATCCTCAACGGCGGCAAGCATGCCGACAACCCGATCGACATGCAGGAGTTCATGATCCAGCCGATCGGCGCGCCGACCCTGGCGGATGCCGTGCGCATGGGATCGGAGGTGTTCCAGACCTTGAAGAAGGAGCTGCACGACGCCGGCCACAACACCAATGTCGGCGACGAGGGCGGCTTCGCGCCCAACCTGAAATCTGCCGACGAAGCCCTGGCTTTTATTGCAAAAGCGGTCGAGAAGGCGGGTTACCGCCTGGGTGACGACATCACCATCGCCCTCGACCCGGCGTCCACCGAGTTCTTCAAGGACGGCAAATACCATTTGGAAGGCGAGGGCAAGGTGCTGGATGGCGAGGCGATGGTGAAATACTATGCCGAGCTGTGCAGCCAGTATCCGATCGTTTCGATCGAGGATGGTTGCGCCGAGGATGACTGGGACACCTGGAAGCTGCTGACCGACACGATCGGCAAAAAGGTGCAACTGGTCGGCGACGACCTATTCGTGACCAATCCCGAACGCCTGCGCCTGGGCATCGAACGCGGGTCGGCCAACGCGATCCTGATCAAGGTGAACCAGATCGGCACCCTGTCCGAGACCTTGGAAGCCGTCGAAACCGCCCACCGCGCCGGCTGGAACGCCGTGATGTCGCACCGGTCCGGTGAGACCGAGGACAACACCATCGCCGACCTCGCGGTGGCTACCAATTGCGGACAGATCAAGACCGGCAGCCTGGCGCGCAGCGACCGGACGGCGAAATACAACCAATTGATCCGGATCGAGGGGGAACTGGGCGCGTCGGCCCGCTACGCCGGCAGGACGATCCTGCGGCGATAACGCCGTTTCGGCGCGGCGGCGGACGTCTCCCCGAAGAACCCGCCGTCGTCTTGTAGTCATGGCCCGGCTCGACCGGGCCATCTTTCTTCCCTGGGGCAAGGGATGGTCCGATCGAGCCGGGCCATGACGGGGTTGATGACCACGGGATCGGCGCCGGTGCCCCTCATCCGATGAAAAACCTGGCGTTTCCCCCAAACCGGTAACCCTTCGTTAACCAATTCGTGGCTCCATGGCGCGAACCGCGGGGACCGCCCATGGGAAGCGAGACAGCATGCCGGACCTGATGTTCGACCCGCCATCTGTTCAGTCGAACGACGCCTCCGGCGACGCGGCTTCATCCAGCCTGGTGCATAAGGCGCTGCTGGACAGCCGCCGCCGCTGGCGACACCTGGTTGCACTGGCAGCCGACCTGGCCATCGAGACCGATGCCCAGGGTCGGATCGTCTTCATCCTGCCGGACATCGTGCTGGGATGGCCTGCTGCCGCGCTGATCGGCCAGCCCGCGGAACTTCTGTTGGCCGAGGAAGGTGCCAATGCGGGTTTCAACCCTTTCCGCGCGATCGAGGAGGTACGCCACCGCCGCTGCTGGATGCGTCGTGCCGACGGAACCCTGGCGATGATGGCCGTCTCCGCCAGTCCCATCGCCACCCCACCCGACCAAGTCCCATTCGGCCCAACCTCTTCCGGTCAAACGGCAGGCGTGCGCGTCACCGCGATCGACGTCAACGACCTCGAACGCCCGCCCAGCGCGATCAGCAGCCGGCTGCGCCATGGCGACGTGCTGGACCAGGTCCTCAGCCGCGTGGGGCAGGAGACGGAGGCCGATAAGATGATGGATGTCGCGCTCTGGTCGATGATGCAGGCATTGGACGCCGAAGGCGCCGCTGTCCTCGCGGCACTGTCCGACGATACGGGCATCGAACTGATCCACGAATGCGGCCCCGGCGGCCTGGCGATCGCCGATCTCGCCGCCGGTATGCTGGCGGAGGACCGCGCGGAGCCGGAATGCGCGACCAATCCCGATGGCCGCAAGGTGCTCGCCGTCCCCTGCCCAAGCCGCTTCAGCGCGACGTCGCGGCTGGCGGTGTGGCGGTCCGCAGATGGGCCCGCCTGGCGGCAAGAAGAAACGCATCTCGCCGCCTCGGCCACTGGCGTCGTCCGCATGATCCTCGACTACGAGGCCATGCTCCAGCGCATGGTCGAGCAAGCTCGGACCGACCCGCTGACCGGCCTGCTGAACCGCAGGGCATTCCTGGAGGAAGTCGGTCGGCATCTGGTCCGACTGGACCGGGAGGCTGCGCCGGCCAGCCTGATGTTCCTGGACGTCGATTCGTTCAAGAGCGTGAACGACCGCTTCGGCCATGCCGCCGGCGATTCGGTCCTGTGCATCCTGGCCGATATCCTGCGCCGGATGGTGCGGCCCTCCGATCTCGTCGCCCGGCTGGGCGGCGACGAGTTCGCCGTCTGGCTCAGCGGCACGGACCACATGACGGCGGCCGAACGGGCGGATTATCTGTGCAAGACGGCGCCGTTGGCATTCCGGCACGGCATGCCGCGGCTTGGTCCCGACGAGCACTGTGGCGCCGGTCTGTCGATCGGCATCGCGACCCGCGCAGCCGACAGCCAGGAGACGGTGCATGACCTGATGCGCCGCGCGGACCTGGCGATGTATGAGGTGAAGCGTGGGGGCCGAGGCCATTGGCGCGTCGCCCTGCTGGCGTCGACCGCATGATCGCCGCCGAACCGACCCCCATCCGCGGCAACGCAGACCAGGCTTCCCCCATCCCTGGCAACGCGGACGAAGCGTCCCGTGTCCGTGAAAGCGCGGATCCCGCGACGGCGCCGGATCGGCTGCTGGCGCTCGCGCGCGATCCCTCGGTGACGGTGCGCGCCAGTCTGGCGCTCAACCCGGCCTTGCCCGAGGCCGTGTCGGACGTGCTGCACGGCGATGCCGATGCGCGCGTGCGTCAGATCATCGCACGCAAGCTCGCGGCGCTCACCCAAAGCCTGTCGGAAGAAGACAGAGCGACAGTGCAGGCCCAGACGATCGACCGGCTGACGAGCATGATCGCCGAAGCCGGGCTGCAGGTGCGCGTCAAGCTGGCCGAGACGCTGCGTGACGTGCCCGACGGCCCCCGGCAGATCATCCTGAGGCTCGCCCATGATCCCGAGATCATGGTGGCGGAGCCGATCATCCTGTGCTCGCCGATGCTGAACGACGCGGACCTGGTGACGCTGATCGCCTCGGGCGTTCCCGCCGCCTCTATCGGCGCCGTGGCGCGGCGGCCGGACCTGCCGGCGACGGTCGCCGACGCGGTGGTGGGCAGCGCCGACGCCGCCGCCATCGACGCGCTGCTGCGAAACCCCAGCGCGCAGATCCGGGAAGCGACGCTGGACGTGCTGGCGATCCAGTCGGAGGAGCATCCGGAATGGCAGGAACCGCTGGTCAAGCGCGCCTTCCTGCCGCCGCGCACGGCGCGCATCCTGTCGGAAATCGTCTCGAGCCATCTGCTGGAGACGTTGGGCGCGCGCGACGACATCACCGCCGATGTGCGCGGCAAGGTGCTGGCGGCGCTGTCGAAGGCGAAAGCGATGCCGAGCGGCGTCCATCCTGCCGCCGCGCGGGAGACCTATGGCGACCTGACGCCGTCGGCCGCTCTGGCCCGTGCCGCGGCGATGCAGGCCTCGGGCCGGCTGGACGAAGGTGCGATCCTGGACGCGCTGCGCCGTGGCGCCCTGACGCTGGCGAGTGCGATCCTGTCGGTCAAGGCCGACGTCTCGATCCATGTCATCGAACGGGCGCGCACGCTGCGCAGCGCCAAGGGCCTGGTCAGCCTGACCTGGCGGGCCGGTTGGTCGATGCAGACGGCGGTCGCGCTGCAGGCGGTGCTGGCGCGGCTGCGCCCGGCGGCGATCATCAAGCCTGGCCTGACCGGCGATTTCCCGCTGACGGCGATGGAGATGCGGTCGGAGCTGGACATGCTGGGGGTCGCCGAGGCCGGGTTGCGCGCCTGGATTCCCCGCCGGCTGCACCGCGGCGAGGCGGCGGTCGAACCCTGAGCCCCTTCAGCGGCGGATCAGCGTGCCCGGACCGGCTTCGGTGAACAACTCCAGCAGGCACGCATGGGGGACGCGGCCGTCCAGGATCACCGCGCCCTTCACGCCCAGCCGCACCGCTTCGACGCAGTTCTCGACCTTGGGGATCATGCCGCCGGTGATGGTGCCGTCCTCGATCCGCTCCTGCACTTCGGTCAGCGTCAGGTTCGGGATCAGGTTCTTGTCCTTGTCCAGCACGCCGGGCACGTCGGTCAGCATCAGCAGCCGCGTCGCGTTCAGCGCGCCGGCGACGGCGGCGGCGACGGTGTCGGCGTTGATGTTGTAGGTCTGTCCGTCCTCCCCGATGCCGACGGGGGCGATCACCGGCACCAGGCCGCCGCCGGTCAGCGCGTGGATGACGCGGGCGTCCACCGCCGCCGGCTCGCCGACGAAGCCCAGGTCCAGCACCTGCTCGATGTGGCTGTCCGGATCGATCCTGGTCCGCCGCAGCTTGCGTGCGCGGATCATCCCGCCATCCTTGCCGCAGATGCCGACTGCCAGCGCCCCCGCGCTGGTGATCAGGCCGGAGACGTATTTGTTGACGGTGCCGGCCAGCACCATCTCCACCACCTCGA
>NZ_DASZTJ010000074.1:0-9225 GCF_035548235.1 Rhodopila sp. | reverse complement strand
GCCCGAACGATAGGTGCCCGAACGATAGGTGCCCGAACGATAGGTGCCCGAACGATAGGTGCCCGAACGATAGGTGAAAGTCCCGGTCATGACGGCGGCGATGGTGACCCAGTCGTGCCGTTCTTCGAACGGGCGGTCCCTGGGGCCGGCGCGACAGACCACCTCTGCCACGCGCCAGCCCTGGCCCGCCGCGACCAACCGCACCGAAGGAACCGCCGGTTCGTCAAGCATGCGGCGAGGATAGCCGTTTTCCCCAAGTTTCGCACCGGGCCGAACGTTAAGGTCCGTGCACGCTTGAAGGAGGTTCCCATTGACCGTCTATCACGGCGCCTGTGCCTGCGGCGCAATCCGCTTCCGCCTGACGTCCGACCCGATGTTCGTCCATTGCTGCCATTGCCGCGACTGCCAGCGGCAAACCGGTTCGGCCTTCGTGCTGAATGCCCTGATCGAGACCGACCGGATCGCACTCGACGCCGGCACGCCCGTCGCCACGGCGATGCCCACCGAGAGCGGCCGCCCGCACGACATCTATCGCTGCCCCACCTGCCAGACCGCGCTGTGGAGCGATTACGGCCGCCGCCCCGGCCTGCGCTTCGTACGCGTCGGCACGCTGGAGGAGCGCGACGCGGTGACGCCGGACGTGCATATCTTCACCCGCTCGAAGCTGCCGTGGGTGAGCGTGCCGCCCGGGGCACGGGCCGTGCCGGTCTATTACGACATGACGCGACTCTGGCCGGCCGGCAGCCTGGCCCGCCGGCGTGCGGTTGGGGCTTGATCCAGGGGCGCGTATAGGATGGCGCGGTGCCTGCTTCCGGAGTCACGCCATGTCCGCCGACCTGCTCCCTCTCGACCCCGGCGCCCGCCGCGCCATCCTCGACGCCGTGGAGGCGCTGCAGCCCGATGCGGTGGCGCTGCTGGACCGGCTGGTCCGCCACAAATCCACCTTGGGGCAGGAGCAGGGGGCGCTGGAGGAGATGGTCGGGGTCTATGCCAGCCTCGGCCTGACTCCGCGCCGGGTGCCGGTGGATGTGGCGTTCCTGCAGGACAAGCCCGGCTTCTCGCCGCCGCTGATCCCCTACCAGGGCCGCGACAACGTCGTCGCGGAATATCGCTGCGCGCAGAGCAAGGGGCGGTCGCTGCTGCTGCAGGGCCATGTCGACGTGGTGCCCGAGGGTGCCGCCGACCTGTGGACCACCCCGCCTTATGAACCGGCGATCCGCGGCGGCCGCATGTTCGGCCGCGGCGCCGCCGACATGAAGGCCGGTATCGTTGCATACGTCACCGCCTTGCGCGCGCTGGCGCAGGCGGGGCTGCGCCCGACCGCCGACATCCAGCTTGCCGCGGTGATCGAGGAGGAATGCACAGGCAACGGCGCGCTGGCGGTCATGCACGCGCTGCCGAAGCCCGATGCCTGCCTGATCCCAGAACCCGGCCCCGGTTTTCCGGCACTGTACACCGCCGAGGTCGGGGTCGTCTGGGCCTGGATCACCATCACCGGCAAGCCCGCCCACGTGCGGGAGATGCAGGCCGGCGTGAACGCCATCGAAGCGGCCTATGTCATCGCGGACCGTTTCAAGCAATACGAATCCCGCATGAACAGGGCGGAAAACCGCCACCCGGCGTTCGCGGCGGAGAACCATCCGATCAACGTCAATCTCGGCACGATCGAGGGCGGGGAATGGAACAGCTCCGTCGCCACGCGCGCGAAGATCGGTTTCCGCGTCGGCGTGATGCTGGGCCATCCGGCGTCGGCGGTGAAAGGCGAGATCGAGGCCCTGGTGGACGAGGCCCGCACGGATCCCCGCCTGGCCGGTGCGAAACTCGACCTGGGCTTCGCCGGATTCATGGCCGACGCGGCGCAGTTCCCGGCGGACCAGCCGATCAGCCGGGCGCTGTCGCGGACGCACGCGGACGTGACCGGCGGCGAGTTGCGCCACACCAACTCCCTCGGCCTGACCGATGCGCGCTTCTATACGCTGTACCAGGGCACCCAGGCGACTTGTTACGGTCCCGAGTCAGATGCCATCCACGGAATCGACGAAAGCGTCGGCCTGGAATCGATCCGGGAGGTGACCAAGGTCATCGCCCTGACCGTTGCGGGATGGTGCGGCGTGGAACCCGACCGGTCGCCCAAGCGCTAAGCATGGACGACCAATGAAGGAGAATGCCATGCACCGTTCCGTCACGCTCGCCGCCGCGGCCCTGATCGCGCTGGGCACGGCCTCGTCCGGGCATGCGCAACTGCTGGACAAGCTGAAGAGCGCCACCGGCATGGGGCAGGGGCAAACCACAAGCCTGCCGTCGGTGGGCCAGGCTGGGGTCGGCAACACCGCGGGCGTGCTGCAATATTGCGTGCAGAACAACTACCTGGGCGCGGGCGCGGCCGATCCCGTCCGCCAGTCGCTGCTGAACCACGTGCCGGGGCAGAGCGGGGACAGCAGCTACGACCAGGGCAGCCACGGCATGCTGCAGACCGGCGGCGGGCAGACGTTCAGCCTGGGCGGGACGGATTCCTTCAAGCGGCAGTTGACGCAGAAACTGTGCAGCCAGGTCCTGGAGCACGGGAAGTCGTTGCTGGGATGACCGCGTGACTCACGCTGATCTGATCGCAAGGCGGTCGACGTGAATCGCCAGGTACCGCGTATGCTGGTGGCGGCTTAGCGCCAACACCCCGGAAGGAGCCGTTTTCATGCGTAGACTATTGCTGTCATCCGCCGTGCTGGGCGCGCTGCTGGGCCTGTCCAGCATCCATCCCGCCCAAGCTGCGACCGCTGCCGCGGCTGTCAGCGCCCCGACCAGTCCGCTGGTCGTGAAGGCTTATTATTGGAATCACCGCCACTGGCGTCATCGCCGCTATTACCACAACCGCTGGCATTACTGGAACTGATGGGAACCCCGCCACGGTTCCGACCGTGGCGGGTCCAGCCTACATCGTCACCACAATGTAATCGTCCTCGACGCTGACATCGACGGATTCCGCGACGAACGGCCCTTCGACGAGCGATTTCCCCGGCTGCACGGCAACGTCATAGGCCCTGGCCTGGACGCTGTTGGGATCGCAGAGGGATTGCCCCGTGCGGATGTCGAACTCCCAGCAATGCCAGGGGCACCGGATCATCTCGCCGGGGCGCGTCAGGCGGTAGTCGCCAGGCTCCGGCGCGACCAGGCGGCTGACGATCTCGCCTTCGCACAGGCGCGCGCCCTGGTGGGGGCAGCGGTTGATCAGCCCGTGGAACCTGCCGCCCACGTTGAAGATGCCGATCTCCCGCCCCCTGACCGTGACGATCTTCCGCCCGCCCGCCGGGATCTCCGCCGCTCGGGCCACGACATGGCGTTGCGCGGACGGAGCCGCGACATCAGGCTGCGCAGCCATGTCAGTCCAGCCGGTACAGCGCCTTGGCGTTATCCCGGTAGATCATCTGCTTCCAGTCGTCCGGCAGCTTGACCTTGAAGGCATAGCGCGGATCGTCCTGGTCCCAGTGCGGATAGTCGGTGGAGAACATCACGCGGTCGGGACCGATCCATTCCAGGATCGACAGCATGTCGGCCGGCCGCTCCGGCTCCTCGATCGGCTGGGTGCTGACCCAGAAATGATCGTGGATGTATTCCGACGGCAGGCGCTTCAGCGACGGGCATTCCGCCTTCAGCCGCTTCCAGTGCTTGTCCAGCCGCCAGGCCAGTGCCGGCAGCCAGGCGAAGCCGCCTTCGACCAGCACGATCTTCAGGTTCGGGATCGCTTCGAACGTGCCCTCGCAGACCAGGCTGGTCACCAGCGTCTGCATCGACTGCACATAGGACGGATGCTCATCGTGATAGAAGGACGGCCAGCCGCCACCGGTCGAGGCATGGCCGCTGGTGCCGCCCAGATGGAGCGAGACCGGGAAGTCGGCGGCGGCGCTGGCTTCCAGGATCGGGCGATAGCGGCGCCGACCGAGCGGTTCGAGGCCGCGGGGCGGGATGTTGACCTGGGCCCAGCGGCGGTCGCCGGCGCGCTTCTCGATCTCGGCGACGGCGGCTTCGGTCCATTCGATGTTGACCTGCACCGCGCCCAGCAGCCTGGGATCGGGATCGCACCACTGCGCCAACTGCCATTCGTTCACCGCGGTCGCCATCGCCGCGCCGAACTCGACGTTCCGTTCCGCCGCCGAACCGCCGACCAGCGGGGCGAGCAGGCCGTAGGCGACGTCGAACAGGTCCAGCAACTGTTCCTGCATCAGCGCGAGGTCGGAGCCGGGATGGCCGCCGCTCTTGGGCCAGCTATCCATCCGCATGCCGGCGCCGGGCGACATCCGCGGGTACATCGACGTCTTGGCCAGGCCCGCGCGCGGGCGGCCGCCGATCGTCTGCTTGTGCTCCAGCCATCGTTTCGGCAGAAACGGATCGAAGTCGGCCGGTCCTTTCGTATAGGGATGCACGTCGCAGTCGATGAAGCCCAGCACGGACTTGTCCACGCTTTCGCGGGACCGGTCGGGCGCGCGATCCAGGACGGTCATGTTCATGAAGTCGTCTCCTTCAGTCGCGGATAGGTGTTCAGCGGGTTGTCGATGCAGATCTTGCGGATCAGGTCGTCCGGCATGCCGTCGGGGATGGCGTCGTCGCCGTCGTAATGCCAATGCGGATAGTCCGAGGAGAACATCAGCATCTCCTCGCTGTTCAGTTGCTCCAGGACCTTCTGCACCTGCGCCGCGGTGGGCGGGGCGTCGAACGGCTGCAGCGTCAGGCGCACGTTGCGGCGGACGGTGTGCGCCGGCTGTTCCTCCAGCCAGGGCGTTTCCGCGCGCACGCCGCGCCATGTCTTGTCCAGCCGCCAGAGCGAGGCCGGCAGCCAGGTGACGCCGGATTCGATCAGCACCACCTTCAGGGCGGGGAATTTGACGAAGACGCCCTCGGTGATCATGGAGTTCAGGGCGGCGGCGAAACCTTGCGAATAGGAGACGTAGTCTTCGAGATACAGGGATCCCCAGCCGCCGGCGCTGGGCGGGTGGCGGAAGCTGCTGCCGGCATGGATGCCGATCGGCAGGCCGTGTTTCTCCGCCACGCGATACAGCGGCCAGTGCTGGCGGCGGCCCAGCGGCAATTCGCTCATGGCCAGGGTCAGGACCTGCACGTACCGGTCGTCGCCGGCCAGGCGTTCGACTTCCTCGGCCGCCAGTTCGGCGCTGTGCGGCGGCACGACGATCGACGCCCGCAGCCGCTTGTCCTTGGCCAGCCACTCCGCCGCGATGTAGTTGTTGATCGCGCGGCAGAAGGCCAGCGACAGGTCCTCGCTGAACATCGCCTGCGCGCCGTGGATGACGTTCAGGATGGCGGCGCGGTGGCCGTAGCGGTCCAACAGGTCCGCCTGCAGCCGTTCCAGGCTGGCGGCGGGCGGTCCCTTGTCCGGCTTCCAGTCGGGACGGGCGTTGATGGGCGCGCCGGTGGGGTAGGCGGTCGTGTCGAAGTTCTCACGCTCCAGGCCTCGGCGCTGGACATGCTCACGCCAGTAGGGCTCCAGGTGCGGCAACAGGACGCGCGCATCAGGGATGGAGACGTGGACGTCGGTATCGATCAAGCCCTGGATCGGACGTGCCATGGAGCTTTCCGGTCTCTCTACTGATCGGTAAGGCTACGGCTGATCGGACGGGGTTGTAAACAACCACTCAGTTTCGCCGGGACGCCGGGGGTGCGAACGCAAGCTCGAACTGGACTGCGATCCCGCGGAGACGCTTGTCGCGAGTCCAAAGTTCGGTCCCGGGAGTCAGCAGCGTTGACGCGATCAGATGCACGTCCACGTGGCCGATGCCTCGGCCAAACAGGGCATGGTCCTCGATGAAACGACGTACTTCGTCTTGGGATGCGACCTCGACCTTGGGCAACTGGTCGAAGCTCCGCAGCACGAAGTCCCGCCGGGGCAGCGATCCGAGGGCAACCTCGCCCACGACGAAGGGATGCGTCAGAACGGCGCCAATATCGAGAAGGTTTGCCAGCACGAGGTCGCGCCTGCGCAGATGATCGACCCAGACGGACGTATCGACCAGGATCAAGCGGGCTTTTTCCGCCGACGGCGGGGAGGGACAGTCAGATTCGGGGCAATGCCGCCCAGTCGAGCCAATCGACGGGCAGCTTCACGCTGCACCAGCGCCGTCAAAGCTTCTCTCACAATCGCGGAGGTCTCGGTCAAGCCGGTGAATTCCTGAGCTTTGGACAGAAGTTCGTCGTCGAGGGTGAGGGTGGTGCGCATGAGGGAACCCGCTCGCTATGCATCAAAGATAGCATCACCTGATGCAGCTCTCAATGCGTCCCGTCGGGCCAAGGGGCGTCCCTTTCCGCACGGCCCGCCCATCACAGCGTCGGCGAGTTCTGGCCCCAATGCAGCTTCCGGCCGCGTGCGATGCTCGGCGCCAGGGCACCCTCGACGAAGTTGATGGCGATCAGCCAGGCCAGCTTCTCGAACGTCATCGGGTTCTTCGTATCGAAGAAGCCCGGCGTGTTGGTCGCGATCGTGCCGGCCACCGCGACGATTCCGCTGTCGATCGCCGCGATGACCTCCTTCTTGAAGGCCTCGTCGAGCATCTTCTCCGCCGCGGCCTGGTCCAGGCCCTTCACGGCCTCTTTCAGCACCGTTTCCTGCACGGCCTTGCGCATGCTGGCCTCGCCGACCAGCCCGGCGAGCGCTCCGAGACCGGTGGACACGGCGACTTTCACGGCAAAATCCTTCCCATCGACCTTGTAGCCCACCGACAGGGGACCCAAGCCCTCGCGAACCGCCGTCTCGAACGCCGCCGCCGCGGCGCCGCCGGCGACGTTGGCGGTCACCGCGCCCGCGCCGGTGGCCGCGCCGATGGCCGGCGCGGCCATGGCGGCCAGCAGGGCGAAGGCCAGGACCGCGATCGCCTCGGCGACGAAGCTGGTCGCCTCCGCGCCGCCCTCCAATTTCGAGAGGTAGTGGTCGATCGCCTGGCCGGCGGTGTTCAGCGCGATCACCGCGTCGCGATACGCATCGCCGGCGGCGGCGGGGTTGCCGTTGATCGCCTGTTCGACGGCCGAGATCGCCTTGAACTGCGCGTCGATCAATGGCCCGACGGCGTCGAGGTCGGCGCCGCCCACGGCACGCACGATCGCGCCCATCACGAAGACGACCGGGTTGGAGGCGTTGTTGACCTGGCGCAGGGCGTCATAATGGCCCTGGTGCAGGTCGGCCAGGTTCTTCAGGTTCGGCATGTGCTGGTTGACCAGCGCATTGGTGACTTCCAGCTTCGCCGCGATCAGTTGCTTCTGCGTGCCGCTATACGTCTTGCCGTTGAACGTGATGGTGAAGATGTGCGTCTCGTCGGCGTTGTCGTATTCGTCCAGCGCCTTCTTGAGCGCATCGATGTTGCTCAGCCCTTGCTCATATTCCTCCGTCTCCGGTGTCTTCTGGATCTCGTCGACCAGCGCCAGGATCGGCTGCTGCAGGGCCGCGAGGTCGTCGGTGCGGGTCTGCATCATGTTGTCGACGCGCGTCTTCAGGTCGCCCGGCCAGGACTGGTCGAACTCGTCTTTCAGCCGCGCGATCTCGTCCACCTTCTGCTTGTACTCGTTGCAGCTTTGCTGCAGCGCGTCGGCCGCCGCCCCGGCCGCCGTGTAATCCTCCTGCGCCGCCGCGTCGGTCATCCGCTGGCATTGATCGGCGAGGTCCTGCTCCTCGTCCTTCAGCTTGGGATGCTTGGATTGCGCGATCGAGCCGACAAGGTCCTCGATCGGCTTGGCCTTTTCCTCATAGGCCTGCTTCTTGGCCTCCAGGTCCGCGAGAGCCTGGTCGAACTGATTGAGCGAGACCGTCAGCGCGTCGACGATCTTCATCGCCGCGTCGTAGTCCTGCTGACCCGCCGCCGTGTCGAGTTCCTGTTTCTGGTTCGCGATGTCCGTCTGCGCCGGAACGAGCGACGGGTGCTGCGCCTGGCCCATCTTCACGATGCGCGGTTCGATTGCCTGGTCCGCATCCTCGAAGGCCTTCTTCTTCGCCTCCAGTTCCTCGCGCAACTGTTTCACCAGGTCCGCCTTCCCGCCCAGGTCCTGCGCGTCACGCAGCGCGGCCTCGAAATCTTCCGCATCGGCATCGGCCTGCATCTGCTTGCGGACCGCTTCCAGATCGTCCTGCAGCGGCTCCATCTTGCTGAACGGCGGCGGCCGTTCGGCACTGGCGTCCACCTTGTCCTGGATGCCGGCGAGTGTGTCGTCGAACGCCTTCTTCTGTTCCTGCAGCTTCGCAAGCGCCGTCTCGTAGTCGGTGACCTTGATGTCCAGGTCCTGCTCGCACAGCAGCGCCTTGACGAAGTCCTTGGCGGTGGCCGCCGCGTCCATCTCCGACTGCGCGGGCGGGAACGCGGCCGCCTGCCGTTCGAGCGTGTGGAACGTGCTGGCCTGGGTGGCCGCCAGCCGCGGATCCAGCGCGGCGCGCGCCGGTTCGTACTGCGCCTGCGCCGCCTTCTGGCGCGTGTAGTCGTCATAGACGGGATTGAACTGCGGCAGCAGCTTGTCGAAGTCGGTGCAGGCCGGCGCGAAACGCCGCGCCTCGACGTCGGCGGCCACCGCGGTGATCGGCGCCTTCAGCGACGGCGCTTTCGGGTGTCCCCAATCCTCCATCTCGCCGATCTTCGCCGCGACGTCCTCGCAGTTCGCCTCCCGCGACTGCCAATCGTTGAATGCCTTTTCCGCCCCTGCCCGGAACTTTCCGATATCCGCACGAGCTGCCTGCGCGCCGGCGATCGTCTTGGCGATGGCGGGCTTGGCCTTGGTTTCGTCGGCAGGATCGATCGAGCGCAGGGTTTCGCCGTAAGACCGCACGATCGTTTCGCGTTGCGTCACATGCGTCTTGTGCGCTTCGGCCTCGGCATGGTCGGCGGTGTAGCCGAGATCGCCGTCGATCGCGGCCAGCAGGGGCGCGAACTGGGCCTTGAAGGCTTGCGCTTGCTGATCGCTCCCGGCGTCCGGCACGGCCGACAGGGTCGGGGCATTGCCCGGATCATCCCGCGGGTTGAGTCCGGTGAAGCGATGAATCCAATCCAGATGCGCATCGGTCAGCACTGCGGGACTCCCATTCATCGTTCTATTGCATCACGCGCGTGATCGGCGTCGGTTCGTGCGTTGCTTTGTCGCAACAGACTCCTGTGTCGACTTTGACCCTTCCATCCCGTCATGGCCCGGACCGACCGGGCCATCCCGTGCCTCGTGGGGGAGATGGCCCGGTCAAGCCGAGCCATGACG
>NZ_DASZTJ010000073.1:0-15799 GCF_035548235.1 Rhodopila sp. | reverse complement strand
CGGCGGCTGCCGTCGATCCTGGGGCTGCTGGCCTCGGGGCTGTGCACGATCATCGCCACCATGGCCACCAACCCGACCGAGGCGGTGATCTGCATCTCGGGCGCGATGTTCTTCCTGTCGCTGGGAATCGCCGGAAAGTGGACACTGATCACGGCGGTCGCACCGCAGTCCTATTGCACCTCGGTCGCCAGTATCCAGAATTTCGGCGGCTATATCGGAGGAACCGTGTCGCCGCTGGTGACCGGAATGGTGGTGGATATCACCGGGTCCTTCGTCATGGCGCTGGCGATCGGCGCGGGGGTGACGATCCTGGGAGCGGCGATCCTGCAGATCGTGGTACGCGACCCGATCGATTCGCTGGAGGGGGAAGCACCAGCGCTGGCGGTGAGTTGATGCAAGGACGGGAAGGCTGCTGCACGGTGTGGATGACGCGCAGTGCCGGTGTGGATGACGCGCAGTGCCCTTGATTCCCGTTTTCGCACATTCGCATGGAGCGTGGCGAAGAGCCGAAGGTCGCCGGTCGTAACGAAAAAACGTTGACGTAACCTGATCTTGAAGCGGGCTGTCGGCGATACGTCCTGTGCCGGCGTATAGTTGAAGGACATCGCCAAAGCTCATGAGGAACGTCCGATGACCGGTAAAATCGTCACCTGCCTCTGGTTCGACCATGGCGAGGCGCGAAAGGCGGCAGAATTCTACGCGGCGACCTTTCCCGACAGCCATGTCGCGCAGGCGCTTCAATCTCCGACCGATTATCCTGGCGGTGAACAGGGCAGCGAGTTGACGGTTGAATTCACCGTGCTCGGCCAAGCCTTTGTCGGCCTGAATGGTGGCCCCGCCATTACCCCGAACGAAGGGGTCAGCTTCCAGGTGATGACCGACGACCAGGCGGAAACCGACCGCTATTGGAACGCGATCGTCCAGAATGGCGGCAGCGAAAGCGCTTGCAGTTGGTGCACGGACCGCTGGGGCTTTTCCTGGCAGATCGTGCCGCGTGTCTTGCTGGCCGCGCTGAAGGACCCGGACCGTGCCGCCGCAAAGCGGGCGATGGAGGCCATGATGACGATGCGCCGGATCGATATTGCAAAGATCGAGGCGGCGCGAGCGGGTCATCCGATCTCATGACCCCCCTCGCCGTCTGATCATCCGAAACGACACTGCATCGTCGCCGGCCGCGCAACGCCGGCTGGCCCTGCTCGAGGGTGATGTCGGACGCAACGACTGCTCACCGCATCATTGCGATGGTGTCGCGGTAAACCATCGTTTTTCCGGGGCAAAAGTGCAATTGGACGCGGGAGGCCTTCGCGATCAGAAATGCCCGCCGGCCGCTGGCTGGCCGAGCGGCGGGGCGGACTGGTTGGCGGGATGCAGGTCCACCCCGGTATCGAAACGTTCAGCCGCACCATTGCCGAACTTCTTGTACCAGATCCCGGTCAGGATCGGGACCACGATCGAGGTTACGATGACGCAGATCGCGACGAGCGGCGTCGCGGTCTTGGCGGCGGCAGTGAATTGCGGCGCCACGGCGGCGATAGCCATCGGGTTCGCCGCGGCCGCGCCCGCGGTGCTCGACGCGGCCAGCCCCGCCGTACCGTTGCCGCCGCCGACGATTCTGTCTGCGATGATCAGCGGAACCGCCGTCAGCACGATGACCGACAGCGCCAGCACGACCCCCAGCGCAACGACGGGCGAGAGCAGGTTTTTCAAGTCGATCGTGTTGCCCAGGGAGAATGCGAAAAACGGGATCATCAGCAGCCCGCCTGGCGTGAAGAACGCGCGCAGCTTGGGATCGAGGTTGCCCAGGATGAAGCCCGCGATGAACGGCAGCACGGCGCCCACGAAGACCTGCGGCTCAAAATGCGCGACGCCGGAGGCGCCCAGGATGATCATGCTCATCAGCGGACCGGATTCGATCGAGGTGAGCACAAAGGCCCCGGCTTCTTCCTTGGTGCCGTAGGTCTGCATCAGCGAGGCGTAGAGGCCGCCATTGGTCATATCCATCGCGCAGACCACCGCCAGAATAGTCAGACCGGCAAAGAATCCAGTCTGGATGCCTTCAGGCGGAATGAAAAGGCTGGCGACGAAGGTGATGGCCCAGGCGGCGAGAAACTTGGTCAGGACGATCGTGCCGGACTTACGCAGCACGGTGCCGGTCCCACCGAGCGTGATCGACGCCCCCATGCAGAAGAACCAGACAGCCAGGATCGGCACCACGCCGGTCATGATGCCTTGGGTGAAGCCCTTGAAATACGCCGGCGCGTTCGGCGCGAACGTATGGCAAAGGGCCCCCAACAGCAGCGGGACGAGCATCAGGCCGCCGGGAACTCTGTCAATTGTATCCTTCAGTCGCATTACAACTTGCTCTCGACGTTTCGGGTTGTCTCGAGCGGGAGGCCTAACCGATAGGGAGCATGTCTGTCGATCCTGCGGGTCACGAAGACATCGGCCGAAACGCCGCTTTCTTATCACTACCTCACCAGCGTGGTTCGGCTTCGTCGATCAGTCGGAAGATCCCCACAAATCACTCACGATCAAACTCCCCGCGGATCCTGCAACGCGCGTCCCTCGCAACCATCCACCGGAACCCCCAAGTGGCCGAGGATCGTGGGCGCAAGGTCGATGACCGAGCTACGTTCCGTCCATGCACCCCCGCGTCCGAAGCCGTCCCCTCCGATCATCAAGAACGGCATCTGCTCGAACGTCCCCAGACCGCCATGCTGCCCACACCCTAACCGATCCGGCTTACCAACGACAGGACGAGCCGCGGCGCTGATGCCCGCGACGCCGAATGCATTCACCCGATCCTCGCTCCGCATCGAGACGGCACACAACAATCCCCCCTCCGGGGCTTGGCCAACCGCACGCAGGTCGTCTCCCGCCAGTACCGCGCCGGCCCAAGGTTGGGCTTGCAGGAAAGCCAGTACGGCGTCGGCATCGCCCGCTCGATCGGGATGCAGGTAGATCAGTGCCGAGGTGCCATTGGACACGGCGAGCGGGCCCGGTTCCTCCGGCGCAGTCTTCAGGCCGGCGGCGGCGAATGCCGCGTCGATATCGATCACCTCCCCCACGGTCTGGTGACCGTGATCGGAGCAGGCGATCAGCAGCGTGTCCGGCGCGGCCGCCGCGCGCACGCGGCCGAAACACGCATCCGCACCCGCGACCGCCGCCATCGCTTCGGGCGAACCGAGCGGAGATTCGTGCTGGGCATGGTCAGGCTCGCCTAGCCAGAGCACGGCGAGATCGGCATCCCTTGCACGCTCAAGGAAGTACCCGGTCAGTCTCGCATCCCCCGCCGTGTCCAGCGTGACGTCGGCCACGGCTTCGGCACCTGCCAGCGGGCGAAGCCCCGGGCCATGCGACCAGGCACGGTGGAAGACCCATCCATGACCGTCCGGATCATGGGCACGGGCCGCGCCGGGGGAGACATTGTTGAACACCATCGCCGTCCGCCCCATCCGCGCCAACCGCTCGGCCATGGTGGGCACGGCGAAGGTCCGACCACGGACGCGGCGCCAATGGTCCATGAAATCCGGCCGCCCGACATCGCGTGGCACGAGCCGACCGTCCTCCATCAGCGCCACCGAATTGCCCTGCAGGCCATGGGTCGCCGGCATGCAGCCCGTGGCGAAGCAGGATGACACGACGCGGGTCGCCGACGGGAACACGGACCGGTGGGCCGCGAAGCTCGTCGCCTCCGCCGCGAAGGCGTGGAGTTCGGGTGTCGTCTCCGGCCCCACCATGTCCCGCCGCAGCCCATCCAGAACGACGACGACGGCGCGGCGGGTCACGCCACCACCCCATTCAGCGCGGCATCGAAAATGTCGTAGTTCCGCAGGTGCGGATGCGCCACGCGCCAAGTCTCCGTCAGTGGCGCCGAAACCAGGAAGGGCACGCGTTGCTCCGCCGTCCCTCCGTGGGAGCGCAGCCGCTCGCCGGTCAAGCCCGCCAGGTCATGCTCCGCCGCGCGGGCGCCGAGCGCGACGCCCCGCGCGGCGATGACGGTGACATCGCCTTCCATCTCCGGCGCGAGATCATAGCGGTGGCAGGCCTCCGCTCCCTCCAGCGCCTGCTCGATGCCCGGCAGGGCCGCAAGATGGGCAACGACCGCCCCGACACCGGGACCGCCCGGCGCGATATGGACGCGGACGAAGCCGCCCAGCGCGCCGTGATGGCGAACGAAGGAATCGGTGATGGGGCAGATGACCCGGCAGGATCCGGCGCCGAAGGCTGCATCCAGCACGTCGCCCACGAAGACCACATTGGGCGAGCCGTCGGGCTTCGCCATGTCGTGCATGCCGTGATCGGCAGTGGCGGCGACGACAGCCCCCAGTTCCAGCATCCGGCCGAGCCGCGCGTCCACCGCGCGCAGGAAGGCGCGTGCTTCCGGTTCCTCCGGCGCGTAGCGGTGCTGCACATAGTCCGACAGCGACAGGTAGAGCAGCCGGGCGCGTCCGGCTTCCAGCAACTGCGCGCCCGCGTCGAGCACGAACAGCGACAGGTCAGCCGAATACTGATCCGGCTCGCCCCGGCCGACCAGGTCGCATACATCGCCGATCCCGTGCGTCTGCGCCCGCGCGGCGGCGGCATGTTGGGCGGAGAAGGCGATGCCGTTCGCACCGATCGGCAACCCCTTGGCGAGGGCGGCGCGCAGCTTGTCCTTCGCGGTGACCACGGCCGTGGGCACGCCGGCGCTGGCCATCGCCGCGAGGATGGTGGACGCCTTCAACTCCTTGTCGCCCGTGACCATCACGGTCTCACCGGTCCGCCGGTCCAGATAGAAGTTGCCGGACACGCCATGCACGGCGGGCGGGACCCCGGTCACGACAGAGCAATTGTTCGGGTTAGTGAAGCTCGGCAGTGCCGAAAGCGCCTCACCGGCAAAGCCGTCGCGCACGATGCGGGCGAAAGCAGGCAGTTCGCCCGCCGCGAGCCCCACCGCGAGGTAGTCCGGATCGCACCCATCCAGCAGGACCACCACCACGGACCGCCGCGGCGGAGCATAGGTCCGGCCGTTGACCGTCAGGTCCTGGGCCAGGAGGTTGCATGACATCCCATTTCTCCCGCGCTGTTCGCGTCTAGGGATGGACGCTATGGTGGGCGGACGCGAGCGACTTTTTGTCCGTGAAACGCGGCCAAAATTTCCGCTGCGCCAGGGGGTGTGGCCAAGGAGGCACGATATCGCGCGGAATCGCCAGCCACCGCTTCGGATGCTCGCCTGTTTCGAGGCACTGGCCCGCCTCGGGTCGCGGGAGATCGCGGCGGCGGAGCTCAACGTCACCGAAGGCGCCGTCGCCAAGCAGCTTCGCGCATTGGAGCAATGGCTGGATACGCCGCTGTTCGAGAGCGGCGGGCGCGAACCGGCCATGACGGTAGCCGGACGCCGGCTCGCCCAGTCGATGACCGCCGCCATGGAAACGATCCAGCTCGGCTTGGACGAAGTGGCCCAGCGCCCTGCCAAGCATAGGGAGCTTCGGCTGCTGGTTCCGGCGACGCTGTCGATGCATTGGCTTGTTCCCCGGCTGCCGCGCATCGAGCAGGCCGGGCTGGGGTTCAGTCTTCGCGTCCACACGACCCATACCGGAGAGGACTGGCTGTCGCTGCCGCATGACGCGGCCATCCGCCGGGACGGATTCCTGCCGCCCGGCTATCGGCAGGAGTTTTTATTTCAGGAGGAACTTGTTGCCTATGCCAGCCCGGCGCGGGCGGGGCGCACCGACGATCGCGGGGTCGCAACGGATATTCCGCTGCTGGAAAGCCGCACGAGACCCGGCGAGCTGGATCGATGGCTGGCGGCAAGGGACGCTTCGGATGACGTCCAGCCACGGCGCGGCTTTGCGCATTTCTACACGGCGTATGAGGCAGCGCTGGCCGGCGAAGGCCTATTGGTTGGCCCGACGATATCGGCCGCAGAGGACGTTCGGCAGGGGCGACTCGTCGCCGTCAATCCCGGGGTCAGGCTGCAAGGCGCTCGTCATGTGCTGCTCTGGCGCAAGGCGGACGAAGCGGGCACGGCGTGGATGGTGTTGGCGGCGTGGCTTCGACAGGAAGCCACTGCGGCATGCGCAAGCGCGCCGGGATGAAAGGCCGCAAGGCGGCGGCGGGAAGCGTCGGAACCGGAACTTCTCCGGTCGTGGGCGGGCCCTCCTGCATCACGGTTAGCCCCTCCGCGTGGTGGTCGGCCTGCACCGATCACCACGCGGAGGGCCATACTTCACCTATTCTTAACCCCCATAGCCCGGATTTTTGTCCCCTATAGGCCCAAGTTCAAACCCATTGGACCCGACTATCAAGTCGACAGCACATTCCGATACAACAATAGTATCAGGTGGAAATTTCCTCCAGGATCGCCCGGCGCTGGTTGATGCCCCACAGCCCGATCAGCAACGCCGGCAGCAGCGCGCCGGGGACGGTCACATAAGCGTACCAGCCCGCATGTCCGGCATAGGCGGTGGTCGCGAACAGCCAGCCGGCGATCAGCGGACCGAAGATCGAACCAAGGTGGCCCAGCCCATCCGTCAGACCGACACCGGTCGCGCGCAGCCGGGTCGGATATGCCGAAGCGGTGTAGTTGTACATGTTGAACAGCCACACGGTCATCGTGCCCCACGCGAAGGACGACAGCACATAAGCGGCGACCGTTCCGTGGTTGAAATACAACAAAGCCATCGCGACGCAGAACAGCAGCGCGGCGGAGACGATGACGGTGCGCCGCTCGATCGCCTCGCCGATCAGGGCGCAGATCGCCAGACCCAGGCTGCCGCCCGCCACGCTCGCGACCATCAGCGCGCCAAACGTCAACTGCGCCGAGAAGCCGAAGCTGTGCAGCAGCACTGGCAAATAGCCGGTGAAGCCGTAGACGATGCCCGCATAGCCGATGATCCAGGCGGTCAGCAGGAAGATGGTCCGGGTGCCGTATTCACCCCGGAACAACTCGGCGACGGGCACGTGCTCGGTTACCGGCACGCGATAGCGCGCATAGTCTGGCTCCGGCAGCGCGGCCAGGCCGCTGCGGCGCTGGCATTCCGCCTCCATCGCAGCGATCACGCGTTCGGCCTCATCGTGGCGGCCGTGCGCCTCCAGCCAGCGCGGCGATTCCGGCATGGCCCAGAGCGCGAGAGGAACCAGCACGGCAATCGGCACGGCGGCGAACAGCCAGATGAACCAGTCATAATGCGCCGGCACCCAGAAAATCCCCGGCACGTTCCCCAGCAGTCCGAACACCAGTTCGGCCAGCACCTGGGACGCGAGCATGACGCGGCCCCGCTCGCGCGGCGGCACGATCTCTCCCATGTAGACGACGTTGACCGACAGCACGCCGCCCATGCCGATCGACGACAGGCCGAATAAGGTCAGCAGCGGCCAGAAACTGTTGGTGAAGGGCGCAGGGATCAGGGGCAGGGCGACGGCGAAGGATGACATCAGCAGCGCCTGCCGGCGTCCCCAACGATCGGCGGCGATACCGATCAGGTATTCGCCGATCATGATCCCGACGCCGAACTGCACGGCCAGCATCACGGACAAGGCCCCCGGCCCGAAGGCGTGCTGAGGTCCCCAGACAAATGGGTACAGCTTCGCCGGAATCCCGTCAGCCGCGATGATCACACCCCAGAAGATCTGGGTGATCAACGCCAACCGCCACTGCATCCAGGTCAGCGGCAGGCGATCAAGTCGAGCAGCGGCGCGTCCGACGGCGGAAATGGACGACGCAGGATCGACGCCGGAGGGTGAACCATCGACGGATGAACGCAATTGCATGACGGCTTCCTCGGGTCTTCTTGGGTTGCAAGCATATGACCAGCGAAGGGGCGGTGATCGTTATGACGCGAGCAAGAATGCGTTAACGGCACCAAAAGCGACGGTGGCAGAGCGTTTGTGAACGAAAAGACATACGCCGGTTATCGTTGGGAAGGGTTTGCACCGCTTGTCGAAGCTGCCTCCATGGTGGCAGGTGGGCACGGGTCGCTTTCCTTCCCGGCTATGCCCGGTCGTCACCCTGCGAACGCGGCTCTGACGTGATGAGCCGGCCACCACGCCGAGACGGGCTTTCCCCGCCCACCGGGGATGCTAGATTGCCGCCAAGCGAAAACAGGAGGGAAACCGTGCAAGGCGTCGTATTCACCGGTGACCGTCAGATCGAGCTGATGACCTTCCCAGACCCCACGCCTGGTCCCGGCGAGGTGGTGCTGGAGATGAAGGCTTCCGGTATGTGCGGCTCCGACCTGCACCAATACCGCCGGCCCAAGGGCCAGGCGCGCCAGGGCACCGGCCTGCCGCCCAACCCGAACCCCACGATCGGCGGGCACGAGCCTTGCGGCGTGGTCGTTGCTATCGGGCCCGACGTGCTGCCGGCCCAGGCGAAGATCGGCGAGCGCGTCATGGTCCATCACTACACCGGCTGCACCCAGTGCGCGCATTGCCGGTCGGGCTGGCAGCAGCTCTGCCAGGAAGTGCCGGTGAAGGTGTACGGCAATAACGCCCATGGCGGGCACGCGAAATACATGAAAGTGCCGGCGGATACGCTGGTGCCGCTGCGCGATGAGCTCAGCTTCACGGCAGGCGCGGCCATCGCCTGCGGGTCCGGCACCGCTTATGGCGCGCTTCGGCGGATGAACACCGGTGGACGGGACACCATCGCCATCTTCGGCCAGGGGCCCGTCGGCCTTGCCGCCACCCAGTTCGCCAAGGCCATGGGCGCGCGCGTCATCGCGCTCGACATCAGCGCCAAGCGCTTGGAACGCGCCAAGGAGTTCGGCGCGGACGAGGTGGTCGACCCAGGCTCGAACGATCCGGTCGCGGCCATCAAGGACCTGACGCACGGCAAATACGCCGACCTGGCGCTGGACACGTCCTCCAACCCCGAGGCGCGGTTGAACGCCATCCGCAGCACCAAGGTCTGGGGCACGATGTGCTTCGTCGGCGAAGGCGGGGACGTGAAGATCGACGTCTCCCCGCACCTGCTGCGCCGGCAGATGACGCTGGTGGCATCGTGGACCTTCTCCAACGTCATCCAGGCGGAATGCGCCGATTTCTGCGTCGAGCGGAAGATCGACGTGGACAAGCTGTTCACCCACCGCTGGAAGCTGGAGCAAGCGGACGAGGCGTACAAGCTGTTCGACAAGCAGTCCGACGGAAAGGGCGTGTTCCTGATCTGATGACGACGCACCAGACCGCCTGGCTTTACGAAGTCCTGGGCCAGCGCGGCCTGATCGTCGGCAGTTCCGGCAATGTCAGCACACGCGTCGCTGACGGGATGATGATCACCCCGTCCGGCGGCGCGCCGGATGAGGCTGTGTCGCTGGTCCATGCCGGCATGGACGGGTCGGTGCTGTCCGGGCACGGCACCCCGTCCAGCGAATGGGCGCTGCACGCCGCCGTCTACGGCGTCTGTCCTGACGCGCGATACATCGTCCACACCCATGCCGACGCCTGCACTGCCCTGGCCTGCCTGGGCCTGCCGCTGCCGGCGTTCCATTACATGGTCCTGCAGTTCGGCGGCGATGACGTACGCTGCGCGCCTTATGTCACCTTCGGCACCCAGGCGCTGGCCGACGTCGCGGCGCGGGCGATCGAGGGACGCAGTGCCTGCCTGCTGGCAAATCATGGCATGATCGTCTGCGCGCCCACGGCCCAGGCCGCCTTGACCCGGACCGTCTTGCTGGAAACGCTCTGCCGGCAATATCTGCTCGCCCGCGCCGCCGGCGAACCGCGGCTGCTGACGGCCGCGGAAATGGCGGACGCGCGGGAGCGGTTCAAGACCTACGGCCCCAGCGGGACGACCCCGCGCGCATCCGTGTCTTCCCTCGCCACGCCGAACGGGTGATCATACGGGGCCATCCCGACGGATCCGCCAGATGCACGACATCGTCTTCCTGTTCGACGTGGACAACACGCTGCTCGACAACGACAGCGTCCAAGCCGAACTGCATGACTATCTGGGCAAGAATTACGGCGAGAAGGCCCGCGACCGGTACTGGACCATCTTCGAGGACCTGCGCAGCGAGCTGGGTTATGCCGACTACCTGGGCGCGCTGGAGCGCTATCGGGTCGAGGACCTGCACAACCCGCAATTGCTGCGCATGGCGAACTGGCTGGTGGATTACCCGTTCGCCGAACGGCTCTATCCGGGGGCGCTGGACGCGGTGGCCCATGTCGGCCAATGGGGTCCCGCGGTCATCCTCTCCGACGGCGACGCGGTCTTCCAACCCCGCAAGGTCCACCGCTCTGGGTTATGGCAAGCGTTCGGCGACCGGGTGCTGATCTATATCCACAAGGAGCAGGAGCTGGACGACGTCGAACGCTTCTTCCCCGCCAAACGCTACGTGCTGATCGACGACAAGCTGCGCATCCTGCACGCGGTGAAAACGCTTTGGGGGGATAAAGTCACCACGGTGTTCCCGCGGCAGGGACATTACGCGCTGGACCCCAAGCTGATCGCCGAATTCCCCGCGGCGGACCACACGCTGGAACGGATCAACGACCTGACGCGCCTGGGACGGGAGGCGTTCGGAGGCTGACGTCAGCCCTTCATGACGCCCCTCAGGACGCTTTGTCCTTCACCGGCTTCACGTCGTTCGCCGCCGTCGGCTTGATCACCGACGTGATCGTCTCCCGCAGCACCGTCACCTTCAGGTTTGGCGCGATTTCAACCTCGATCTCCGCTGACGGCACCTGCTTGCCGTCCTTGTCGTTGACCATCGGCACCCGCTGCACCGTGCCCAGGATGCCGCCCCCGGTCACCACCCGGTCGCCGCGCTTCAGCGCCGCGATCATGTTCCGCGTTTCCTTCTGCTTCTGCTGCTGGGGGCGGATCAGCATGAAGTAGAACACGGCGAAGATCAGCACCAGTGGCGCAAACTGCGTAGCGCTGGCCAGGAAATTGGCGCCGGCTTCCTGGGCGTAGGCAGGCGGAATGAGGACGAACGGGTTCATGATACGGCCAGGTCCTTGCGATACGGCGGGGCGGACCATAGTTTCCGCCCCTCTTTCGTCAAGCAATCTGTGAAATGGCCCGCCGCATGGATCACATGACCGCCCTCGTCACCCGCATCGCGGAGGCATTGGAGCGTCTCGCCCCACCACCCCCGGCGCCCGTGGACCTGACCGCGGCGGATGCCTTCGTCTGGCATCCCTCGCCCGCACACCTCGCGCCCGTGCGCAAGGTGTCCCGTGTGGCGATCGGCCTGCTGAAAGGCGTCGATCGCCAACGCGACATCCTGTCCGAGAACACGCTCCGCTTCACCCGCGGCCTGCCGGCCAATAATGCGATGCTGTGGGGCGCGCGCGGGATGGGCAAATCCTCGCTGGTCAAGGCGACCCACGCGCTGGCAAACCAGGAGATGCCGGGCAGCCTGGTGCTGATCGAGATCCACCGCGAGGACATCCGCACCCTGCCCGACCTGCTGAACCTGCTGCGCGAGCAGGACCGCCGGTGCCTGATCCTGTGCGACGACCTGTCCTTCGAGAAGGAGGACGCCGACTACAAGGCGCTGAAATCCGTCCTCGACGGCGGCATCGAGGGCCGGCCGGAGAACGTGCTGTTCTACGCCACCTCCAACCGGCGGCACCTGATGCCGCGCGACATGATCGAGAACGAGCGCTCCACCGCCATCAACCCGAATGAGGCGATCGAGGAGAAGGTTTCCCTATCCGACCGCTTCGGTCTGTGGCTGGGCTTCCACAACTGCGACCAGCCGACTTTCCTGGCGATGATCGACGGGTATGCGGAGCAGTTGAAGCTGCCGATCGGCCAGGAGGCGCTACATGCCGAGGCCGTGGAATGGTCCGTTACCCGCGGTGCCCGGTCCGGCCGCGTCGCCTGGCAGTTCATCCAGGAAATCGCGGGACGGCTTGGCGTGAAGGGCTGACGCTGCCCAGGGCGGTCCCGCTATTGGGATGGGACCGGCTGCCACGGCACCGCGCATTGCCCGACATAGGGATAATAGCCCTGCGGCGCGCCGCACCAATACCACATCGGTCCGACCGGCGCGGGGTACGGATAGATCGGCGCGGGATAGGAATACCAGGAGGGGCCGACCACCCACCACCAGCCGAACCGGCCGTCATGCCAGTCGTGACGCCAGAAGCCGCCCTGCCAGCCAGGACCGCCATGCCAGCCGTGCCAGCCTCCGCCGACCCAGCCCCCGGCATGCCACCCACCATGCCAGCCGCCACCAGGCCAACCACCGCCATGCCAGCCGCCGTGCCAACCACCACCATGCCAGCCACCGCCGCCATGCCAGCCGCCACCGCCGTGCCAGCCCCCTCCGCCGTGGCCGCCATGGGGACCGTTCGCGTGCGCCGGCAAAGGTGTAGCCAGTGCGAGGGCAGCCAATCCCAAAACCGCCGGCCCCATGGCCCAGCGCCGCGTGCCGAACATGCGGGTTTTCATCGTCCCTCTCCCTTGTTCCGCCCCACCCCCGTCAGACGGACAGCCGCACGCGATCCCATCGGGCAGCAGCGGTATCGTCCGAGTCACGGGCATCGACCCAGGCGCCGGCGCCCGACGTCAGATCCTCGCGTTTCCAGAACGGCGCCTTGGTCTTGAGCCAGTCGATCAGGAAAGCTGTCGCATCCAGCGCCGCCTGCCGGTGCGAGGAAGCGGCGATCACCAGCACGATGTTCTCGCCGGGCCGCATCGGGCCGACGCGGTGGATCACCGTCACGCCCAGCAGAGGCCACCGGCCTCGGGCATCGGCGACGATCCGCTCGATCGCCTGTTCCGTCATGCCGGGGTAGTGTTCCAGCGTCATGCCGGTCACTTGGCCGGCATCGCCTTTCGGATCGGCCCGCACGGTGCCGACGAAGCAGCCGATGCCGCCGATATCGGTGCGCCCCGCGGTCAACGCGACGAACTCGGCGCCGATGTCGAAATCCTCGGTCTGGACGCGAACTACCATGGCCTGCACCTAGGCATTCCCGGCCTCTCTGTCATCCGGGAGCCGCGGGACCATGACGCAGTCCTGTGTCGATATTGAGGCGCGGCCGATGGAGCGGCGACGCTATGCCGCCGCCATCGCCGGGGTGCGCACCAGCGCGCCCTGCCGCACCAGTTCCGCCTGCAGCCGCCCCACCGGAACTGCCCGAGGTTCCACCCGTTCGCCGACCGCCAGCGCTGCCGCCACGCCGGCCGCCTGGCCGGTCATCCAGCATTGCGGCACCTCCCGCATGAAGGAGTGGCTGGTGGCGTCGCAGGACAGCGCCCGCCCGGCGACCAGCAACCCGTCGACCGTGGCAGGTACCAGGGCGCCGTAGGGTACCGAGACATTGGGGAATTTCGGCGACAGCGACGGCGAGACGCCGATCTCGTCCGGCTTGGCGATGCCGGCGGGCCAGTCTTCCCGCAACACCGAACCGACGCCGACCAGGCGGCGGGCGTGGCGGACGCCGATCTGCGGGGCGGAAAGCATCAGGAACGCCCCCTCGAACCCCGGCGCATGGGCACGATAGGTGGCGAGATGGCCCAGCATGATGCGGCGGGACCGGATTTCGACCTCGGTGAGGTCCTCGACGTCCACGGCGGAATAGCCGGCAAGCCTGGGCCCCATGAACAGCGCGACGTCGTTGCGCCAGGAGACGAAGGGCCGTTCGAACAACCCGTCGCACGCGGTACGGCCACGGTCCATGAAGGCGGCGAAGTCGGCGGGCTGGTCGGTCTTGAAGGCGATCCAGCGCTGCATGTCGACGCCGCCCAGCATGAAGGCCGTATTGATGCAATGATGGATGTCCCGCGTATCGATATCCGTCAGGCTGGCTGCACCCGCTCGGTCGAAGATGTCGCCGTCGCCCGTGCAGTCGACGGTGACCTTGGCGCGGATGGCCATGCGGCCTTCCTTGGTCTCCAGGAACACGCCGTCAACGCGCCCGTCCTGCAGGATCGGCATCGCGCCCCAGGCGTGCAGCAGCAAATGGGCGCCGCTTTCCAGCACCATCTCCTGGCAGGCGAGCTTCAGGTGTTCGGGGTCCACCGTCGGCGACCAGGTGACGATGCCGTGGAACGCGGCCGTGCGCTCTTTCCAATAGGCGGCGGTTGCTTCGTCCGCCTCGCCCCACAAACCGCGCGGCGGCCCGGCGACGGCATCCTTGGGCAGGCGGTCGATCAAGTCGGAGGCGATGCCGCGGATCACCTGCGCGCCGGACCAGTCGGTCATGCGGTCGATCCGGATGACCAAGCCACCGGTGGACAGGCCGCCGAGATGGTTGTTGCGTTCCAGCAGCATCACGTCGGCCCCGGTGCGCGCGGCCGCGATGGCGGCCGCCGTGCCGGCCGGACCGCCGCCGACCACCAGGACGTCGCAATCGCGGAAGACGCGGACGTCCCGCGCCGGTTCGGCGATCGTACCCAGGTCGGGACGCGGCGTGCGTGGCAGGTGGCCGGTGGCGAAGATGCCGGATTGATAGAACAGGCGTCCGCCATCCTGGTAGGTGCCGCTCATGACAACTCCTCCGGTGATTGCCGGGGATTGGGCGCCGGCCGGATAGGGATTGCAAGCAGGGGGGCGAGGACCGTCGACCCCCGCCCCCGCTCCGTCACGCGCTGACCGGGAACTTGCACTTGTCCAGCATGGGATGCAGGACCTCGGCGGCGGGCGTGGTCGCCAGCACTTTGTACAAATCCCACTCGCCCGTGCTTTCCTTGGGTGTTTTCACTTGCAACAGATAGCTCGGGAACTCGCCGCGCCCGTCGGCGCGGATGCCGCCCTTGCCGAAGGCGTCGTCCTCGGTCGGCATCGCCTTCATGTGCGCCACCGCCGCCCGTCCCGATTTCCTGGCGGCGTCGGCTCCCATGGCGTGGACGGCCTTGAGGTAGTGAAAGGTGATCCCATAGGCGCTGGCATGGGCCTGGCTGGGATAGTTGTTGATCTTGATGCGCGGCAGCACGCGCTTGGTCCAGGCGCGGGTGCGGTCATTCATGTTCCAGTAAAAGGTCTCGCTGGTGATCAGGCCCTGCGCCGTCTCCAGCCCGACCGAGTGCACGTCCTGCAGGAACATCAGCAGCGGGGCGATGGTCATCTGCTTGTTCAGGCCGAACTCGGCGGCCTGCTTGATGCAGTTGATCGTGTCGCCGCCGGCGTTCGCCAGGCCCAGCGCCTGCGCGCCCGATGCCTGGGCCTGCTGCAGGAAGGCCGAGAAATCGGTGGTGTCGGGGAACGGATAGCGCACCGTGCCTTTCACCTGCCCGCCATCCTTGCGCACGACGTCGACCGTCTGCTCCTCCAGCGAATGGCCGAAGACGTAGTCCGCGGTGACGAAGAACCAGGTCTTCAAGCCGCGCTTCATGAGCGCGCCACCGGTTGAGTGGGCCTTCTCATACGTGTCGAACGACCAGACGATGGTGTTGGGGCAGCACTGGTCGGCGGTGACTTCCATGGCCGCGGCCGAGGCGTTGAGCTGGACCTTGTCCTTCTCCTTGACGATCTGCGACACCGCCAGCGCGACCGAGGACGTCGGCACGTCGATAAGCGCGTCCACGCCCTCGTCGCACCATTGCCGCGCGATGGAAGCCGCGACGTCGGGCTTGTTCTGGTGATCGGCGACCCGGAATTCGACATCGAGCCCGTGCGACGGCGCGAACTCGGCAATGGCCTGCTGGGCGCAGGCGACGGAGGTCGGACCGGTGTTGTCCCGATATGTGCCGGAGAGATCCGTCAGCACGCCCACGCTGATTTTCTGCTTGTCGGCGGCGCGCGGCCGGATCATTGGGACCACGGAAAGACCGGCCGCGCCGGCAAGCATGGTCCGACGAGGAATACCCATCGTGTTTCAACCTCCCATCTTTATTGCCGGCCCAGTCTCCGGGGGT
>NZ_DASZTJ010000072.1:0-17123 GCF_035548235.1 Rhodopila sp. | reverse complement strand
TCGCCTCCACGCTGCCCAGTTCCATCACCGGCTTCACCGCCAGGCCCGCCTGCCGGAACCAGCCGTCGACGATCCCGCGCGTGTCGCTGCCGCTTTCGTAGAGGATCAACGGCCGCTCCGAGAGCCACGCCGGCGACAGGTCCCCCTCGGCCGGCCAGGACTCGGGCACCAGCGCGACGAGGCTGTCGCGATGCAGCGTCACGGCGCTCAGCTTCGGGGCCAGCCGGCGCGGCAGCGTCACCAGCCCGGCATCCAGGCTGCCGTCCTCCACCCGCCGCAGGATGTCGGGCGAGTTGCCGGTGACCACGACGATCTCCAGCGCCGGCATGCGTCGCCGCGCGTCCGCGAGGGCGGACGGCAGCAGGTAGATGCAGGCGGTGGCGCCGGTCCCCAGGCGGACACGGCCGAATTCGCCCGATCGGCAGGCGGCCGCGGCGTCGATGACCTCAGCCGCCGCGGCCTGGGTTCGGCGCGCCGGCTCCAGGATCGCCATGCCGGCCGCGGTGGGGACTGCGCGCCCCTCGGCGCGTTCCAGCAGCCGTACGCCCAGGGAACGCTCCATCTCCCGCAACTGCTGGCTGGCGGCGGGCTGGGTCAGATGGAGGGAGCGGGCGGCCTCGGTGACGCTTCCCAGGTCGAGGGTGGCGAGGAAGGTGCGGATCTGGCGAAGGGTCGGGCTGGACATAAGCGAAATTTATACTTATGGGCCAAATAGGAAAAATATTCTTTGGGACGAGCGGCCAGGCCACGAGAATGGCCGGCATGGAAACGACACCCCTGATCCGTCCGGCCCTGGACGACGACGTCCCCGCCATTGCCGCGATCTATGCCGATCACGTGCGCCACGGCTTCGCCTCCTTCGAGACCGATCCCCCCACGACCGCCGAAATCGCTCGGCGCCGCGCGGCGCTGCTGGACCAGGGCTATCCATACCTGGTCGCGACGCTGGACGGCGCCGTCGCCGGCTATGCCTATGCCGGCCCCTATCGGCCGCGCGCCGCCTATCGCGACACCGTGGAGAACTCGGTCTATCTGCACCCGGACCGGATCGGGTCCGGGTTGGGGACCGCGCTGCTTTCGGCGCTGATCGCGGCCTGCGAGGACCGCGGCTTCCGGCAGATGGTGGCGGTGGTGGGCGACAGCGGAAACCACCGGTCCGTCCGGCTGCACCAGCGCCTGGGGTTCCGGCTGGTCGGGACGCTGGAGTCCGTGGGCCATAAGCACGGGCGCTGGCTCGACACCGTGCTGTTGCAACGCGCCCTCGGCGCCGCGAACACAGCGCCTCCGTTGGCGCGGGGTGCCGAGAGGGAACGCGCCTAAGAGATCGCCGACGCCGGCGATGGCGGCCGGGACAGCGTCACGCGGCCGTGGCCGCCGCGGGGCCGTCCGTCACCGCGACCCGAAGATCGCGCTGCCGACCCGGACCCAGGTGGCGCCGCAGGCGATGGCGATCTCGAAATCCGCCGACATCCCCATCGACACGACCGGCAGCCCGTGCCGCGCCGCCCGGTCGGCAAGCCAGGTGAAATGCGGCCGGGGGTCCTCGCCCTGCGGCGGGACGCACATCAGCCCGCGCAGCGCGGCGCCGAAGCGGCCCTTGCAGTCGTCGATGAACCCGTCGGCGTCCACGCGGGAGACGCCGGATTTCTGGTCCTCGGCGCCGACGTTGACCTCGATCAGCAGGTTCGGCGTGCGGCCTTCCTTGGCGGCGGCCGCCGCCAGCGCGTCGGCGAGCTTCGGACGGTCCAGCGTCTCGATCACGTCGGCGATCCGCACCGCGTCGCGCGCCTTGTTGGTCTGCAGGCCGCCGATGATGTGCAGGCTGAAGGCGTGCGCGCCGCGCAGGGCCGGGAACTTGCCCGCCGCCTCCTGCACCCGGTTCTCGCCGAACACGCTCTGGCCCGCCGCCAGCGCGGCAAGGACCACCTCGACCGGCTTGGTCTTGGAGACGGCGACCAGCGTCACGTCCTCCGGCTTGCGGCCGGCGGCGATGGCGGCGTTGGCGATGCGGTCGCGCACGTGGCGCAGGTTGTCGGCGATCGGATCGGTCATGGCGCCTGACCATAGGCCGAATACTGCTTTTCCTCCACCACCTCCGACCCCAGGACGCGGTTGATCGCCGCCTTGATCCGCCAGCGTTCGTCGTTCTCCCGGTAGACCGAACGGGCGAGGGCGACGAAGGTGGGGCCGAAATCGCCAGCGGCTTCGTGCTCGCGGATCCGGTCCTCGATCCGCCACAGGCGCAGGTTGACGGCGAGCAGGCCCGACAGCAGCGGCCGGAGAGGCCGAGGGGGTTCGCCCCCGACCGCCGTCAGGGCCGCCAGTTCGTGCGCCGCGTTGGCGCGGGCCGACGGATCGCGCAGCCGGTCGACCTTGATGCGCAGGATGGCGATCTTGTCCCAGAGCTCGCCCCAGGAAACAGGGACGGACGGCGCGGTCATGGCCCGACCATCCGCGCCAGCCGTTCGGCCATGGGGCCGAAGACCGAGGTCCAATCGCCGTCCGTCCGCTGGCGGAACAGCCGCATCGACGGGTACCAGGGGCTGTCGTCGCGATCCAGCATCCACCGCCAGTCCGGCACCTTGCGCAGCGCGACCCAGACCGGGCGATCCAGCGCCCCGGCGAGATGGGCGATCGAGGTATCGGAGGTGATCACCAGGTCCACCACGTCCATCACCGCCGCGGTATCGACGAAGGCATCGGCGCCGTCATCCAGCCCCGCCAGCGTCTCGACGGCAAACGGCACGCCGGCGATCTGCGCCTCGCCCTCGCCCTTCTGCAGGCTGACCAGGCGCACGTTCGCAATCGCGGCCAGGGGCGCGAAGCTGGCGAGCGGCAGGGATCGGCCGTTATCCTCGTGCCGCCCGGAAAACCCTTGCCACGCGATGCCGATACGGAAGCCGTCGGGCCCGATCCGGTCCCGCCAGGCCGTCACCCGTGCCGGTTCGGCGAACAGGTAGGGTGGCGTTCGCGGCGGGACGCGCATGCGGGCGGGCAGGCTCAGCAAGGGCGCGACGACGTCGAACGGAGGCAACGGGCCGTCGGCCGGCACCAGCGTCGGCATGTCCGGATTGGAACCCAGCAGGCGCAGCAGGCGCGGCGGCGCCTCGAACAGCACCCGTCCCTCGATCGCGGGCACATAGCGGGCGAACTGGATGACGTCGCCCAGCCCCTGTTCGCCGTGCACCAGCAGCGTGCGGCCTTCCAGGCCGTCGCCCGACCATTGCGGCTGGCTGAAGGTCCGCATCGGCACGGCACCGGCGCGGAACCGCTGTTCCCATCCCGCCCAGGCCTCCTCCGGCCGCCCCTGCAGGTTCATCAGCAGCGACCAGTTGTAGAGCAGTACCGGGTCCTCCGGCGCCAGGGTCAGCGCGCGGCGGAGCGTCGCCTCGGCATCGGCGAACGCCCCCCGTTCCTTCTGGACACTCGACAGGTTCACCAGCGCGCCAGGGTCCGGCGGCGCGAGGCGGAGCTCGCGTTCCGCTTCCTCCAACCGGCCGGCGAGACGCAGCGCGGTGCCCAGGTTGTTGTGCAGGTCGGGCAGCGCGGGGTCGAGGCGCAGCGCCTGCCGATAGGCCTGGATCGCGGCCTCGGCGTCGCCCGCGTCGCACAGCGCGTGGCCGAGGACCTGATAGGCGGGGGCGCTGGATGGGCGGGCCTTCAGCACGATCCGCGCGCACGCCGCCGCTTCCTGCGCCCGTCCCAGGCCCAACAGCGCATTCGCCCGGGTCAACTGGAACGCCGCGGCGGGCCGAAGCGCGATCGCCTTCCGGATCATCTCATCCGCCGCATCGGGGCGGCCGGTCTGCAGGAAGAGCGCACCCAGCGCATGCATCGCCTCGGCGTGGCGCGGCATGGCGGCGATCACCTGGCGATAGGCCTGCTCCGCCTCGCCGAAGCGGCCCGCCATGTGGCACTGCTGGCCGAGGCGGAAGGCTGACTCGGCCTGCTGAGTCCGTCTGCTCATGCCAAAGGACGTAACCGGGCGCGGACGAACGGTCCAGTTCGCGGATGCGTTCGGAGCGATTTCGGGATACGCGGTTCTCCGTATTGCACGGCGATGACCGGGCGGGCGAAACTGCGGTAGAGTGAGAGGCTAGAGGTGTGGAGCACGGGATGTTAGGTCGTGTCACCAGAGCCAGGGTCACGGTGACCTTCCTGCGCATGGACGGGCCGCCGGACTGGCCCGCGCCCAAGCTGCCGGCCGATATGCGCATCATCTTCATGCGCAATCCCTCGGTGCCGTTCTATCGCTACCTGTACAATACAGTGGGTGAGGACTACCTCTGGTGGCTCAATCGCGTGATGTCGGACGCCGATCTCGCACGCATGCTGGCCAATCCGGCGGTGACCATCCATGTGCTGTCCAAGGGCGAGGAGGTCGGCGGGTTCTTCCAGCTCGACGCCAGCCATTGGCCGGATGTGAACCTCAGCTATTTCGGCCTGATGCCGCACATGGTCGGCCATCGCATCGGGTCCGCCTTCCTGCGCTGTGCCGTGGACGAGGTCTGGCGCTCCGGCGCGACGGGGATGACGGTCAACACCTGCACGGCGGACCATCCGCGGGCCTTGCCGAACTATTTGCGCGCCGGGTTCGAGGTGGTGCGCCAGGTGCAGGAGACGTGGGCGATTCCCGATGAGCTGGGGATGAAGATCCCGCCCGCCCTCCGGGTATGATGCGGGACGGGCGTATCAGGCCAGCGCGTGCATCACCCAGTGGTCGACCGCCAGCGCGCCGAACAGCACGAACAGGTACAGCACCGAGTATTTGAACGCCTTCTTCGCCGGCTGGTCGCCGGTCAGGCTGACCCCCGTCTCATCCTGCTTGTCCCGCATCACCTGCCAGGCGTGCCAGAGGAACAGGGCGCCCAGGACCAGCGCGGCGGCCAAATAGATCGGGCCGGCCGCGCCCATGAAATAGGGCAGCGTGGTGAAGGGCACCATCAGGATGGTGTAGCCCAGGATGTTCAGCCTGGTGACCCGGGCGCCGGCGACGACAGGCAGCATCGGCACGCCGGCGACGCGGTAATCCTCGTTCGCCCAGAGCGCCAGCGACCAGAAATGCGGCGGGGTCCAGATGAAGATGATGCCGAACAGCACCAGGGCGGTCGGGCCGATCGAGCCGGTGGCGGCCGCCCAGGCGATCACCGGCGGCAGGGCGCCGGCCGCGCCGCCGATGACGATGTTCTGCGGCGTGCGGCGCTTCAGCCAGATCGTATAGATGAAGATGTAGAAGAAGGCCGAGAACGCCAGCGCCGCCGCCGCCGGCCCGTTGACCGTCGCCCACATCGCCGCCACCGAGGCGGCCGCCAGGACGATGCCGAACCACAGGCCGCCGGCCGGCGAGACGCGCCCCGCCGCGATCGGACGGTTGCGCGTGCGGCGCATCAGCCGGTCGATGTCGCGGTCGTACCACATGTTGATCGCGCCGCAGGCCCCTGCCGCGCCGGTGATGCAGGCGATCGCCATCAGGCTTTGGAACGGCGGCAGGTGACCCGGCGCAATGACCAGCCCGATCACGCCGGTGTAGACGACCAGGAGCAGAACCCGCGGTTTCAGCAGAGCCAGCCAGTCGGACAACGTAGCGTTTCCCACAGCCAGAGGGATGTGGGCAGAGACCTGCTCTGACAAGATGCGAAGCTCCACAAGTCGGCCAGCGGGATCACCGCCAGCGGCGGTCGACCCATTCAGCTACCAGATAGCCGCAACGACGTAAAACCCGCAACCGAGTGCGGATGGCGGTTTTGATGTCCGAGGGTTGCGCGGCGGTGGCGCCACATCCTATATCGGCCCCCCTGTGCGGCGATCCGTCCGGCCGCGCCTCCGTCGTGGCCGCGCCGTCGTGGTCCGCCGCCGTGCTCGGACCCGGTTCGATCCTCCGCATCCTGGCCTTTTCGCCCGAAAGACGCAGCATGAGCTATACGATCGCCGGGTCCTCCGGCCCCTGGGAAATCGTCGTCGGCCTGGAAGTGCATGCCCAGGTCGTCAGCAACGCCAAGCTGTTCAGCGGCGCCGCCACCGCCTTCGGCGCGGAGCCGAACACGCAGGTCAGCTTTGTCGATGCCGCTTTTCCGGGCATGCTGCCGGTCGTCAACCGCGAATGCGTCGCCCAGGCGGTGCGGACCGGCCTGGGGCTGAATGCGCATATCCACCTGGTCAGCCGGTTCGACCGGAAGAACTATTTCTATGCCGACCTGCCGGCCGGCTATCAGATCAGCCAATACGAGCACCCGATCGTCGGCACCGGCACGGTGGAGATCGAACTGTCCGACGGTTCCACCCGCGCGATCGGCATCACCCGCCTGCACCTGGAGCAGGACGCCGGCAAGTCGCTGCACGACCAGCATCCGACCAAGTCCTATATCGACCTGAACCGAGCGGGCGTGGCCCTGATGGAGATCGTGTCGGAGCCGGACATCCGGAGTCCGGAGGAAGCCGGCGCCTATCTCCGCAAGCTGCGCTCGATCCTGCGCTATCTCGGCACCTGCGACGGCAACATGGAGGAAGGCTCGATGCGCGCGGACGTCAACGTCTCGGTGCGCAGGCATGGGGAGCCGTACCGCACGCGCTGCGAGGTGAAGAACGTCAACTCGGTCCGCTTCGTGATGCAGGCGATCGAGGCCGAGGCGATCCGCCAGATCGAGGTCTGGGAGTCGGGCGGGACGGTGATGCAGGAGACGCGGCTGTTCGACTCGAGCCGCGGCGTGACCCGGTCGATGCGGTCGAAGGAAGACGCGCACGACTACCGTTATTTCCCCGATCCGGACCTGCTGCCGCTGGTGCTGGAGGAAGACTGGGTCGCCGCGCTGAAAGCCTCCCTGCCCGAACTGCCGGACGCCAAGCGGGCCAGGTTCATCCGCGAGTACGGACTGACGCCCTATGATGCCGCGGTGCTGGTGGCGGAGCGGGCGACGGCGGATTTCTATGAGACGGTGGCCCGAGGAGGGAATGCGAAGGCGCGGGACGCGAAGACCGCCGCCAACTGGGTGATGGGGGATTTCTTCGCCGCCTTGAACCGGACGGGGCGGACCATCGAGGACCCGCCGGTCAGCGCCGCCGCCCTGGGCGGGCTGCTGGACCTGATGGCCGACAACACGATCAACGGCAAGATCGCCAAGGACGTGTTCGAGGCGATGGTCGAGACCGGCAAGGACGCTGCGGCCATCGTCGATGAGAAGGGGCTGCGGCAGGTCACCGACACCGGCGCGATCGACGCGGCGGTGGACGCGATCCTGGCGGCCAATGCCGACAAGGTGGCGGAGTACCGGTCCGGCAAGGACAAGCTGTTCGGCTTCTTCGTCGGCCAGACGATGAAGGCGATGGCCGGCAAGGCGAACCCGGCGCTGGTGAACGAGACGCTGAAGCGCAAGCTGGCGGGGTAAGGCGAGGCGCCTGAGCGGCGCTGGGCCCCGCGGACGCCATGGCGAAGGCCACGTCCGTCGCACCGCGCCGCACAAAAACCTTGCAATTCCTCCACATCTCCCCGATATGCACGCCGTCTTTCCGAGATTGCGTGATCAGCGGGCCGATTTTCCCCGCGTTTCCGGAAATCCTGTTTGAAATCCGTTCGTCCCCCTCGATCATGCGGGGTGGCGGACCCAAGGCCCGCCTATGACGCGGCGCCGGAGTGAACCTTTCCTCGTGACCGATTTGTCTTTCGCGGCCCTCGGCCTCGCCGAACCGCTGCTGCGTGCTCTGCAAACCCGCAAATTCGTTACTCCCACCCCGATCCAGGCCGATTCCATCCCGCCGTTGCTGGCTGGCCGCGACCTTCTGGGCATCGCGCAGACCGGCAGCGGCAAGACCGCCGCGTTCAGCCTGCCCATGCTGCATCACCTGGGCGCCCAGCCGGTGCGGCCGGCGCCGTTCACCACGCGGGCGCTGATCCTGGCGCCGACGCGCGAGCTGGCGCTGCAGATCGATGAGACGGTCCGCTTCCTGTCCGCCAATCTCCGCCTGCGCACCGTCGTCATCATCGGCGGCGCCAGCCGGTTCAAGCAGGTCGAGGCGATGCGCCGCGGTGCTGATATCGTCATCGGCACGCCGGGCCGCGTCTGCGACCTGATGAACACGCGGGAGCTGAACCTGGCCGGCGTGTCCTGCTTCGTGCTGGATGAGGCCGATCGGATGCTGGACCTGGGCTTCATCAAGGACATCCGCCGCGTCGTGGCGGCGCTGCCGCAGAAGCGGCAATCCTGCCTGTTCTCCGCCACCATGCCGCGGGAGGTCACGTCGCTGGCCGAAAGCCTGCTGCGCGAGCCGGTGCGGGTGGAGATCGAACGCAAGGAAGAGACCGCACCGAAGATCGACCAGTTCGTCCACCACCTGCCGCAATCCGGCAAGCAGTCGCTGCTGCTGTCGCTGCTGCAGGACCAGGGATTGAGCCGGGTGATCGTGTTCACCCGCACCAAGCACGGCGCCAACAAGGTCGCCGCCGCGATCGAGAACGCCGGCCACCAGGTCAACGCGATCCACGGCAACAAGAGCCAGTCGCAGCGCGAGAAGGCCCTGCGGGAGTTCCGCACCGGCCGGGCGCGGGTGCTGGTCGCCACCGATATCGCGGCGCGCGGCATCGACGTGACGGGCGTGTCGCACGTGGTCAACTTCGACCTGCCGGCCGAACCGGAGAGCTATGTCCACCGCATCGGCCGGACCGGCCGAGCGGGGGCGGCCGGCGTGGCGATCTCGTTCTGCGATCCCGAGGAACGGGGGACGCTGCGGGTGATCGAGCGGCTTCTCGGCGGCCCGATCACGATCGTCGGGGACGCGCCCCCGCCGATGCAATCCCAGGGGCAGGGCAAGCGCCCCGGCGCCCCCGGCCAGGCCCGCCGCCGCCGTTTCAACGGCAACCAACCCCGCGGCATGCGTTCGGCCGCGTAGCCAGGGCGGGGGACTGGCCTTTCCCCCCGTACGCAACCTGCGGCGACGCGGACTCCCTCGCGTTGCCGTGGCGATGGCCGGCGCACCAAGCTATGTGCCATGGCCGGGCTTGTCCCGGCCACCCGCGACGTCCATGCCATCGATGGGTCAAAGGCCTGGATGACCGGCCCACGGCCGGTCATGGCGCGCGGGGACCGCGACAGGCAGGCGGCCGCTTCTCCTTAGGGCAGGTTCTTGTTAGGGCAGGTTCTTGTGCGAACCGTCGCAGCGCGGCTGGTTGCCCGTCGCCTTGCAGCCGCAGAATGACACGATCCCGCTGGTCTCCGCCTCGAACTTCAGCGGGCTGAATGCCGATCCCTTGTGCGAACCGTCGCAAAACGGCTGCTTGCCGCTTTTGCCGCAGGCACACCACCAATAGGCCTTACCGGCCTCCACTTCGACTTTGTAGGACCCTTTCTGGGCGACGACAGGTATCGTTCCAGACATCACTTCCCCCTGTTTCGGCGCCGCGAAAATCCGCAGCGCCCGATTGGGTGGAAGCCTAGTCGCGACGACGGGGTTCGTGAAGGGGAGAGCGGCCGCCGGCGCGGTCTCCGCGAAATGGCGCCTTGCACGCAGCGCCCTCGCCGCTCTACGAACGCAGCCATGAACACCAAGGTGCTGGGCGTCCTGGGCGGAATGGGTCCCCTCGCGAGTGCGCATTTCATGCTGCGCCTGACCTTGCTGACGCCCGGTGAGCGCGACGCCGACCATATCCCGGCCGTGCTCTGGTCCGATCCCACCATTCCCGGCCGGCCCGAGTTCTTGGAAGGCCGCGGTCCGGATCCCCTGCCGGCGCTGCTGCGCGGCATACAGGGTCTCCGCCAGGCGGGGTGCGGCGCGATCGTCATTCCGTGCAACACGGCGCATTACTGGTACCAGCCGATGCTGGACGCCGCCGGCGTGCCGATCTTCCACATCGTCGACGCGGCCGCCGAAGACCTGCGCGCCGCCGGCATCAAGCCCGGCCCGATCGGGCTGATGTCCACGGCCGCCACCCAAAGGTTGCACATCTACCAGGACCGGCTCTCCAGCCTGGGCTGGGACTGCCTGGTGCCGGACGCCGATGAAATGGCCGGCAAGATCGCGCCGGCGATCGCCGCGGTGAAAGCCAACCAGGTCGGGCGTGCCTATGAACCGCTGCGCCAGGTGGTCAACGGCCTCGCGGCCCGCGGCGCGCAAGCGGTCGTCCTGGGCTGCACGGAAATCCCGCTGGGGATCCTCGCCGGACCTGCGGACGGGCTGCAGGCGCCGGTGATCGATACGGTCGACTCGCTGGCGCGGGCGGCGATCCGTTGGGCCAAGGGACCACCCGCCGCTTAGACCGGCCGCACTCCGGCGCCGGACTGGCATTCGACTTGCTTCGTCCGCGCCGCCTATCATCAGGAGGTTCATCGATGCAGCGACGCAGTTTCCTTGCCGGCGCCGCGGCCGCGTTGCCGGCAGCCCGCGCCTTCGCCCAAACGGGGAAAGCCAGCGTCCTGCGCTACGTGCCGCAAGCGGACCTGACCGTGATCGATCCGGTCATGACCACCGCCTATATCACCCGCTTCCACGCGACCATGGTGTGGGACCAGCTTTACGGCATCGACCACACGCTGACGCCGCAGCCGCAGATGGTCCAGGGCCATACGGTGGAGGACGGCGGCAAGCTCTACACCTTCACCCTGCGCGACGGGCTGATGTTCCACGACAAGACGCCGGTGCGCGGGCGCGACTGCATCGCCTCGATCAAGCGCTGGGCGGCGCGCGATCCGATGGGCCAGGCGCTGATGGCGCGGGTGGACGAGATGGGCGCGCCGGACGACAAGCGCTTCACCATCCGGCTGAAGCGCCCCTTCGCGCTGGTGCTGAACTGCCTGGCCAAGATCGGGCCGCCGGCGCTGGTGATCATGCCGGAGCGGCTGGCCAATACCGATCCGTTCACCGCGATCACCGAGATCGTGGGCAGCGGACCGTTCACCTTCGTCGCCAGCGAACGCGTCGTCGGCAGCCGTGTCGTCTATGCCAAGAACAAGGACTACGTGCCCCGGCCCAGCGGGACCGTCGACTGGCTGGCGGGGCCGAAGATCGTGCATTTCGACCGGGTCGAGTGGGTGGTGATCCCCGACCCTGCCACCGCCGCCGGCGCCTTGACCGAGGGCGAGGTCGACTGGTGGGAAAACCCGCAGAACGACATATTACCGCTGCTGCAGAAAGCGAGCGGCGTGCGCACCGAACTCGGCACGCCGCTGGGCAATATCGGGACGGGGATCTTCAACCACCTCTATCCGCCGTTCGACAAGCCGGCGGTGCGGAAAGTGGTGCTGCAGGCGATGTCGCAGGCCGACTTCATGACGGCTGCCGCGGGCACCGATCCGAAGATGTGGAAGGACGGCATCGGCACCTTCGCGCCCGGCACGCCGATGGCCAGCAGCAAGGGCCTGTCGGTGCTGAGCGCGCCGAAGCCGGGACTGCCGGCGCTGAAGAAGGCGCTGGTGGACGCCGGGTACAAGGGCGAGAAGATCGTCTTCATGGCGCCGTCGGACCAGGCGGCGCTGTTCGGCATGTGCGCCGTCGCCCAGGACATGCTGCAGAAGATCGGCATGAACGTCGATTACGCCGTGATGGACTGGGGCACGCTGGTGCAGCGCCGCGCCAGCAAGTCGCCGCCGGACAAGGGCGGCTGGAACATGTTCATCACAAGCTGGGCCGGCATCGACATGACGACGCCGATCACCAACCAGCCGCTGCGGTCGAACGGCGACAAGGCCTGGTTCGGCTGGCCCAACCTGCCGCCGGTGCAGCAGGGCATCGAGGCGTGGCTGGAAGCCCCGAACCTGGCGGCGCAGCAGACGATCGCCGGCGACATCCAGGAGAAGGCGCTGGACCTACTGCCGTACCTGCCGCTGGGGCAGTATTTCTATGACACGGCGTGCCGGACGAACATCACGGGCATCATCCCCGGCCAGTTCGTCTTCTGGAACGTGCGCCGCACCTGACCCTGTCCCCCGCGTCCGTGCTAGTCTGCCGCCGGAGACGGCCGCCCGATTCGGGCGGTCTCCGGCGCGGGTGGCCCCGGTTGGGCGGCCCAGATCGGCACGACCAGGAGGACGAGCAGACGCATGACCAGGGTGCTTGGCATCGATCCCGGCCTGAGGTTCACCGGCTGGGGCATCATCGAGGCGGAAGGCCCCAGCCTGCGCTATGTCGCGTCCGGCGTCATCGCCACCGACGGGGAGGACCGGTTACCGTTACGACTGAAACGTCTTCATGACGGGCTGTCCGACCTTCTGGCCCGCTACCAGCCGGCCGAGGCCGCCGTCGAGGAAACTTATTTCAACAGCAACGGAACGACCTCGCTGAAGTTGGGGTATGCCCGCGCGATCGCGCTGCTGGCGCCGGCGATGGCGGATATTCCTGTTTCGGAATATCCGGCGAAGACTGTGAAGAAGGCGATTTCAGGCTCCGGTTCGGCGGATAAGCGGCAGGTCGGCCTGATGGTCACGAGGCTGATGCCTGCGGCGGTGACAAACCGAGCGGACGCGGCCGATGCGCTGGCGGTGGCGATCTGCCATGCGTATCATCGGACGTCGTTGCTGGCTTGGAACAAGGCGCTGGCGTCCTGATGCGCTCGCCTGACGTAATGGCCTTTCGACGTCACGGGAATCGAAGGGCCCCTGCGCGTTAGGACAAGCAGCGCCATGGCATCGGCGCCTCTGCCGCAGCACGGCCGCAGTGCGGGCCAGCTACGCCTTGCCCCTGTATCGACACCGCTGCATCGACACCGCCGGGCGCGGATGGCGGGCCTCCGCCCGCCATGACGGGAAGGGGTCGGTGCGACCCCGCCGCGAATGTCAGATCTTCAACGCCCCCACCGCGTCCGCGACCGCCTGGCGCGCTTTCGCCGCGTCCGTCTCGGCCGAGGCGATCGCCTTGCGCAGCGTCTCCGCACGGGTTTCCGATGCATCCAGCGCCTGAACCAGGCGGGTCCGCAGGGCATCCCCCGCCGTCACGACCGCCAGGTTCTTGCGCAGGCGATCCTGGTCCGCCAGCACGTCATCCATCTGCGCCTGCAGCGCCTTCACGCCGGCCGCCTGGCGCGCGGCGGCCTGCCGCAACTCCAGCACATGCCGCAGCGCCGTCCGCGCGGCCGGGTTCAACGTGTCCTGGTTGCAGACGAAAGCAAGCACCGACTCGTCGCCGTCGATCAAAGCCACGGTGCGGCTGACCGGCTGGTCCAGGAACGCGGTCAGCGTCCGCGTTTCCCCGGGTGCGAGCGCGACGGCGACGCGATAGGCGGTCGCGGTCTCCTCGGTCGCCTTGGTCTTCCCGTCCGCGAAGGTCAGGGTCTGTCCCAGGCCGCCCCGGGGCAATTCCAGCAGCAGGTTGCGCGACTCCTGGGCTGGACCGGTCATGGTGATCTCGATCGCCTGGCGGGACCGGACCGTGTAGGTCATCACGCCGTTCGCGACGGTCACCGCGGTGGCGATGTCGGGCCGGGGCGACTGCTTCGTTTCGACCGTCGTCCGAAGGTCTTGGGCGAAGGACACCAGCCGCGTTTCGCCCGCCGGCACGCCGCCCAGGCGCGCGTCGCCGGCGAAACCGGTCTCGTTCGCAACGGTATCATAGACCGTGATGACGCCCGCCGGCAGGCTGTGTGCGCTGTCCGCCTTCAGCCGGACCGATGTCAGCGGATGCGTCGCCCTGAACGGCACAAGGCCGACGCGCGGGGCGGCCTGCGTCGAATCGAAGATCGCGACGTTGAGCGAATGACCGGCTTGCAGCTCGATGGGCTGCGGCAGGGTGAAGACCGTCTCGTCGCCGGTTTCCGCCACCGATGTCGCGGGCGCCGCCGCCAGGGCCGGCGCCAGCTTCGGCGCGGCCATGCCCACCGGAGCCGGAGCCGGCGGCGGCGCGGCGGCCGGTTCGGCGAAGGCCTGCATGGCGCGGGCACGGGTGTCGATATCCGGCAGCACATGCCCCAGGATCTCGACGGGCACCTCCGGGCGCTGCACGAAATAGCTGCGATACAAGGCCTGCCGGAAGGCAACCGGGTTGCCGTATTGCAGCGTCAGCGCGACGCCTTTCCAGTCGGCGCCGGACTGGTTCTCCAGCGTCGCCCAGCCTTGGAGATGCGCCGTGCTCCCAGGATCGAGCACCAGCCGATACGTCGCCTTCCACAACGGCGCGCCGGCGACATAGCCGATATCGACGGTGCGCTTGCCGCCGCCCGTCAGATGGATCGTCACATGCCGCACCGCCTGCCTCGCCTGCGCTCGGATCGCCTCCAGCGCGCGGTCGACCTGGGCACGCAGGACCGGATTGGCGATCTGGACGCTGCCGGCGTCCTCCAGCACGAACTGCTGCAAGCCCTCGGCGCCCAGCAGGGTGACGCGCGTGCGTTTCTGGCTGACCTGGCCGTTGGTTTCCTGCTCCTCCTCCGCGTTCATCAGCCGCCCGGTCATCGGACGCGACCCCTGGACGGTCACTTCCACGCCGCGCAAGGCATTGAGGAGGGCGATCGGGGAGTCCAGCGCCGCGGGCCCGAAGGGGGCGTCGCCGAACGCCTGCACCGTGTCGTCGCGGCCCGGCAGGGTGACGTTCGCCACGCCGCCCGCAGGATCGAACACGACCAGCGACATCAGCAGGTCGTCGACCTGGCCGATCGGCACGTCCAGGCCAACGGAGCCGGCGCCGTCGACCTCGGCCTCGTATTCGTAATAACCGACGCCGCCGGTGGACAGGACGACGCGCTTCAGCGCGGTATCCGCAAGACAGGCCGACGCGCCGAGGCAGGTCGACAGGATGACGGCAATCAGCAGGCGCATCGGCTCTTTCTCGACTTGGACGATACGGCATCATAAGGCCGCACGCCCAGGATGCGCACCCACCGCATTTGGTGGACCGGCGTCACAGGCAGGTGTAGACCGGTCCCAAATACAAATTGGTCCATCATCGAGGCCCGCCATGCCCGACAGCATCACCCCGTCCGTGTCGCCCGACGGCGACAGCATGATCGTCGATATGATCCGCCGCTTCAGCCAGGAGCGCCTGGCGCCCCTGGCCGCGGAACGGGAGAAGACCAAGCGTATCGAAGCCGACGTCATCGCGGAACTCGGGGAGCTTGGCGTCTTCGGCGCGACCACGCCGGCGCAGTGGGACGGCAGCGAAATCGATCCGGTCACCTATGCCAAGGTGGTGGAGGAAATCGCCGCCGGGGACGGGTCGGTCTCCACCATGGTGTCGGTCCATAACTCCCCGACCTGCATCGTGATCGGCAATTACGGGACCGATGCGCAGAAGGACCGCTGGCTGCGCAAGCTGGCGACCGGGGAGCATGTCGGCTCCTTCGGCCTGACCGAACCGCAGGCCGGGTCGGACGCGTCGAACCTGCGCACCCGAGCGGTGAAGAAAGGCGACCGCTATGTCGTCAACGGGGCGAAGCAGTTCATCAGCAATGCCACCCACCCCGGCAGCCTGGTGTTCTTCGCCGTCACCGACCCCTCGGCCGGGAAGAAAGGCCTGTCCGCCTTCGTCATCGACAAGACGCATCCCGGCTTCTCGGTCGCGCGGGTGGAGGAAAAGCTGGGCCAGAAGGCGTCCGACACCTGCGCCCTGACCTTCGAGGACGCCGAAATCCCCGAGGACCAGCGCATCGGCGCCGAGGGCGAAGGCTACAAGATCGCGCTGTCCACGCTGGAGTCCGGCCGGATCAGCATCGCGGCGCAGAGCATCGGCATGGCGCGCGCCGCGCTGGACTACGCGGTGGGATACGCCAGGGACCGCAAGGCGTTCGGCGGCGCGATCATCGATTTCCAGGCCGTCGGCTTCCGCCTCGCCGACGCCAAGACCCGGCTGGAGGCCGCTCGGCAGCTCACGCTCTATGCCGCGCGGCTGAAAGCCGAGGGGCGGCCGGCGCTGGAGGCCGCCTGCATGGCCAAGCTGTTCGCATCCGAAGCCGCCGAGGCCATCTGCACCACCGCGATCCAGACGCTGGGCGGGTACGGGTTCCTGGCCGACTATCCGGTCGAGCGGATCTACCGCGACGTCCGCGTCTGCCAGATCTACGAAGGCACGTCGGACGTGCAGAAGCTGATCCTGCAGCGGATGCTCTAAGTGGTCCTGTATCACCTGCTGCAGGGGCTGAAGCGGCCGGTCACCGAACCGCCGCCGCCCCTGGATCCCGAGATGGCGGCGATGGCGTCGACGCTGGACAAGGTGGCGCAGAAGCGGCTGGGCCACAGCCTGTCGATCCGGATGGTCGACGCCGGATCCTGCAACGGCTGCGAGCTGGAAATCCACGCACTCAGCAACGCGTTCTACGACCTGGAGCGGTACGGGCTGCGTTTCGTCGCCTCGCCGCGCCACGCCGATGTGCTGCTGGTGACCGGGCCGGTGACCAAGAACATGCGGGAAGCACTGGAGCGTGCCTGGGTCGCCACGCCCAACCCGAAATGGGTGGTGGCGGTCGGCGATTGCGGCGCCGATGGCGGGGTCTTCGCCGGCAGCTATGCGGTGGAGGGCGGGGTATCGGCGGTCATCCCCGTCGACGTGACGGTCCGTGGCTGCCCCCCAACGCCGCGGCAGTTGCTGCAAGGACTGCTGTCGCTGTTCACCGCTCGCTGAACAGCACGCCGCCTTTTGCCTTGTTGTCCTTCGAGGACTCGACGATCTGCACCGTCACCGACTCCGGTGCGACCTTGAAATGTTTGACCACGGCGGCGGTGATGTCCTGGATCAGGCCACGCTTCTGATCCAGGCTGCGGCCCTCAACGGCGTGAACGTAGATTTCCGGCACGAGGATCCTCCTGTCGCGACAGGATGGAAATGGGCGCGGGATGCTGTCAACGGCCGCAAGCCCAGGAGGTGATCCGGTCCCATGGGACCGGCTCGTTCTCCTACTGCTTCTTGCGGATAATCTTGACTTTTATCGTCACGACCACCACACATTCCCAGCAGGAAGTTGATGGTTGATCGTATCAACGTCCTCCAAAGTGAAACCGGCGGGGCCTATCCCCGCCGGTTTTTTGATTCAACGGTCCGAACGTGAAGAAAGCGTTTACGCCAGCCTGACGATCTGTCGCTTTTTTCAGCCTTTTGACGTCACGACCGGGACCGTCTTAATTGTTACAAACGCGGGGCGCGCTTGTGACGTGGCCCTGCTTCCGCCATAAGCGGCGGCGATTGCGACCAGCTCTTTTCATCGAGGTCCGTGAATGCCC
>NZ_DASZTJ010000071.1:0-15042 GCF_035548235.1 Rhodopila sp. | reverse complement strand
TGCCCAGCACCGAGCCGACCGGCGCACCCAGTCCCATCACGGCGGTGAATGCCAGCGTCGCGACGATGCCATGGCCTTGCTTGACCAGGAAGGTCGGCAGCCAGCCGTTGAACCCGTACAGCACCACGGTCGTCGTGACGGCCGTCAGGACGGCCAGCACGGTCCGGCGCAGCATCTGGGGGGAAAACAGGTAGGACAGGCGATCGGGGATGGCGGACGTATCGACAACCCTGCGATCGGGGGCAGGGAGGCTGGCCGCGCCGCCGCATTCGGCCTCGATGGCAGACAGAATGGCCTCGGCTTCCGCCATGCGGCCTTTCGATTCGAGCCAGCGCGGCGACTCAGGCATGTTCTTCCGTGCGATCCAGACACCAAGGGCACCGATGCCGACGATCAGGAACATGTAGCGCCAGCCGATGGTCGGGATCACCGCAAGGCTGACGAAGCCGGTCGCTGTGACCGCCAGGTTGGTGAACAGCGACAAGAGGCCGACCCAGCGGCCGCGGTAGGCCGGGGGGATGAACTCGGCCAGCGTGCTGTAGCCGACGACGATCTCGGCGCCGAGGCCGATGCCCATGAACAGGCGCAGCCAGATCAGCACCTGCATGCTGGGTGCGAACACTGCGGCCAGGGAGGCCAGTCCGAAGATCGCCAGGTTGATCTGGTACGACACGCGCCGGCCAAGCCAGTCGCCGACAAGGCCGGCGGCGGCGGCGCCGATCAGCATGCCGAGGAAGGTGTTGGAGAGGAACTGCGCGTTGATCGCCGGCGTGGACCAGCCGTCATGCACGAGCGCGCCCAGCAGGCTGCCTTGCAGATAGATATCGAACGCATCGAAGAACATGCCCGCCGCGATCAATGCGAGGATGCGGCGATGGAACGCACCGAGGGGCAGCCGGTCCAGGCGCGGACCGGCATTGACGGCAGCCAGTTGGGACATGGTTTCCTTCCGAAGGGGGTGCGTTGCTTGCGTGCATCGTCACGCGGGACTCGGAGGAAGGCAAGTCCGCTTGGTTCGGTCAGGGGTTCTTCCGGTCGGGAGGGAGTTACGGTAACGGGGGGTATCGGGGTGCCGGCGCGGCTTGGGGACGCCGATGCCTCTTCCGTCGTGCCGGGCCTTTGGCGATCGGTGCTGGGACAGTTGAGTGGTCTTGGTCATCTGTCGAGGCGGTTGATGGCAAAGCGATTCAACACAGGTGGGCACGGATGAACGCAGATGAGCACAGTCTCCGGGGCGGGTGTGGTGCCTCCGGATTCCTTGTCCGAGGCCAGGCGGCACGTCAGCAGACCCCGGAGAAGCTGCGTTCATCCGTGCCGTCTGTGTCAAAAAATCCCAGTTTCAACCAAAAGCGTTTTGACCCGGGGTCATCATGCCATTCAAGCGTCACGCGCCGCCGATTTGGTATCGCCATGCAACCATACCCTCAGGAGGAGTATCCGTATCGACGGAAACAAAACAACGATACGATGAACTAACGAAAACTTGCCTAACGATTTCCGCGCATCGGGCCGTAACGAAGCCGGATCGGATCTGGCGGTATATCGCCACCGGCAGCTCTGCCAATCTTGACGAGCCTCCCGCGCCAACGCAGCATTCTCGCCCACAGGACCAGCGAGCGTGCGCTCCTTGATCCGAAAAGAACAATATGGGGTAGGGAGCCACCGTTCATGTCGACCACCGTCCCTCAGCAGGCCGCCTCCCAGGCGGCCATGGACAGCGCCGTCCGACATCTTGCCAGTACGTACGCGCCGAAGGGCAATTATATCGGCATCCTGATGCTCGCCTCGCTCTTCGTCGAAGCTTGGGATTTCTACTCGATCGCCTTCGTCCTGACGTTCATCCGCGAGCAATACAATCCGCCCGTCGTCCTGCTCGGCCTCAGCGCCGCCGGCGTGCAGGCCGGTGCGCTGGTCGGCGCCGTCCTCGGCGGCTGGCTGACCGACAAGCTCGGGCGGCGCGTGATGTTCATCGCCAGCATCGCGCTGTTCATCGTCCTCGCGCTGGCCCAGGCTTTTTCCACCAGCGTCGAGATGCTGCTGGCCATTCGTTTCGTTCTCGGCATCCCGCTCGGCGCCGATGTCACCACCGGCTATACCTACATCATGGAATACCTGCCCACAGGCCGGCGAGAGGTCATGGGCAACCGCTGGCAGGTCATGTTCGCAGCCGGGCAGGTCGTATGCTCGATCGTCGTGGCGCTGTTCCTGGTCTTCGGCATGTCGCACGAACTGATCTGGCGCGTCGTGCTCGGCCTGGGCGCGGTGCCGGCGCTGATCATCCTGCTGATGCGCGCCGACCTGCCGGAAACGGCGATCTGGCTGGTCCGCCAGGGGCGGTTCCGGGAGGCCAAGGTCGTCTCGCGCCGGATGTACAACGACGACCTGGCGATGCTGCCGGACGCCGACATGGTCATCCGTAAACCCAGGGTGACCGAGTTCCTGCACGACCTGCGCCAGGACCCGCTGCGCTGGCGTGCCGCGCTCTATGCCTGGATCTCCTTCTTCTGCTGCGGCGGGCAGTTCTCCACCTTCGGGTTCTACATCCCGGTGGTCTTCATGATGGTCGGCGTGTCGTCACTGATCGGCACCAGCCTGATGACCGGCCTGATCTGGTTCATCGCCGGCATCGCCGCTTGGGTCGGTCCGGCGGTGCTGCCCAAGCTTGGGCATCGCGGGATCGGGATCTGGGGATTCGCTACGGTCATCGTCGGGCTGCTGCTCGCGGCGTTTGCGCTCTACACGGGCCGCACGCTGCTGCTGCCGTTCGCCGCGGCGATCGTGATGTGGGGGCACATCTGGGCGGTGACCAATCCGCTGACGATCGCCACCGTCGTGTCGCGTGCGCAGTACCGGGGCATCGTCGGCGGCGTCACCTATGTCTTCAACAAGCTGACGGTGTTCATGGGGATTTTCCTTTTCCCCTCGCTGTTCGCCGCGATCGGCCAGGCCAATGCCACCGTGTTCGTGCTGATCTTCCCGGTCACGGCGCTGCTGGCCGCGGTCTTCCTGTTCCGCGAGGTCTACGGATTCCAACTGGACTGATCCGGCGGCTTGTCTTCCGGAACCTGTTCCCTCGGGTCTGCCCTTGGGGCAGCCCCCGTCGGCCTCCCCGGCGGCCAAGCTTCGTTGTCGTGGCGTCGCGACGGCGCTAAACACCAGGTCACGAGCAACGCCCCCGACTACCCCCCTGAGGCACGGACAGGACCGCATGACCCCCGGCATCATCCTCTTCCCCGGCATCAACCGAGAGCGTGACATGGCAATCGCGCTGGAGGCATCGTTCGGCCGCAAGCCGCGGATGCTGTGGCACAAGGACACCGACCTGTCCGGGGTCGACCTGGTGGTGATTCCGGGCGGCTTCTCCTTCGGCGACTACCTGCGCTGTGGCGCGATGGCCGCGCAGTCGCCGATCATGCGCGCGGTCAGGGACCACGCCGACCGGGGCGGCTACGTCCTGGGGGTCTGCAACGGCTTCCAGATCCTGGTCGAGGCCGGCATCCTGCCTGGCGCGCTGCTGCGCAACGCCTCGCTGCGTTTCCTGTCGATGGACTGCCACCTGAAGGTCGAGCGGGCGGACACGGTCTTCACCAGCCGCTACCAACTCGGTCAGACATTCCGAGCGGTGATGGCGCATGGGGATGGGAACTATTTCGCGGATGACGCGACGCTGGACCGGTTGGAAGGGGAGAACCGGGTCGCCTTCCGCTACGCCACGAAAACGGGCGACGTCGCGGCCGAGGCCAATCTGAACGGCTCCGCCCGCGCCATCGCCGGCATCTACAGCCCGAACCTGCGGGTGCTGGGCCTGATGCCGCACCCCGAGGATCTGGTGGACCCGCTGATGGGCGGGGACGACGGGAAACCGCTATTCGACGCGCTGGCCGCGGCGTAGGGCGGGCCCTCCCCTCGTTGGCATGGCGAAGGCACTACCCCGACAGGGATGGCGAACCGCCCGGTCGGCCTTTATACAGCCGTTTCCGATGACCGACGCATCCTCCTCCACACCCGCCGTTGACGAATCCCTGGCTCGCAGCTTCGGCCTCAGTGCCGAGGAATACGGCCGTGTCCTCTCGATCATGGGCAATCGCCCGCCGACGCTGACCGAACTCGGCATCTTCAGCGTGATGTGGTCGGAGCATTGCAGCTACAAATCCAGCCGCGTCTGGCTGAAGCAGCTTCCGACCAAGGCGTCCTGGGTGATCCACGGCCCCGGCGAGAACGCCGGCGTCGTTGATATCGGCGACGACCTTGCCGCCATCTTCAAGATGGAGAGCCATAACCACCCGTCGTTCATCGAACCCTACCAGGGCGCGGCGACCGGGGTCGGGGGCATACTCCGCGACGTGTTCACGATGGGCGCGCGCCCGATCGCCAACCTGAACGCGCTGCGTTTCGGCCGGCCGGAGAACCCGCGCACGAAGCGCGTCGTCGACGGCGTGGTGCGCGGCATCGGCGGCTATGGCAACTGCGTCGGCGTGCCCACCGTGGGCGGGGAGATCAACTTCCACCCGGCCTATGACGGCAACCCGCTGATCAACGCCATGACGGTGGGGATCGCGCGCAAGGACCGCATCTTCCTCTCCGCGGCCGCCGGCATCGGCAACCCGGTGGTCTATGTCGGCTCCAAGACCGGCCGCGACGGCATCCATGGTGCGACCATGGCCTCGGCCGAGTTCTCCGCCGACAGCGAGGAAAAGCGCCCCACCGTCCAGATCGGCGATCCGTTCACCGAAAAGCTGCTGATCGAGGCGTGCCTGGAGTTGATGGCCACCGATGCGATCGTCGCCATCCAGGACATGGGCGCCGCCGGCCTGACCAGCAGCAGCGTGGAGATGGCGGGGAAGGGCGGTGTCGGGATCGAACTGGACCTCGACAACGTGCCGGCGCGCGAGACAGGCATGAGCGCCTATGAGTTCATGCTGTCGGAAAGCCAGGAGCGGATGCTGATGATCATCCGTCCGGACCGCGAGCAGCTTGCCCGCGACATCTTCGCCAAATGGGACCTGGACTTCGCCGTCATCGGCCGGATCACCGACACCGGCCGCATCACCGTTCGCCACAAGGGCCAGGTCGAGGCCGATATCCCGCTGGCGCCACTGAACGACCAGGCGCCGCTTTATACGCGCCCGACCACCGCCTCGCCGCGGTTGGAGAAGCTGAACCCGGCGCGGATCGAGGACCGGTTCGGCCTGACGCGGGCGCTGAAGACGCTGGTGGCGTGTCCCGACCTGTGCTCGCGCGCCTGGGTCTGGGATCAGTACGACAGCACGGTCGGCGGCCAGACCGTGAAGCGCCCCGGCGCGGCGGACGCGGCGGTGGTGAAGCTGGAAGGCCTGAAGCGGGCGCTCGCGCTGACCACCGACTGCACCCCCCGCTACTGCCAGGCCGATCCCGAAACCGGCGGCACCCAGGCGGTGGCCGAAGCGTGGCGCAACATCACCGCCGTCGGCGCGAAGCCGCTGGCGATCACTGACAACATGAATTTCGGCAATCCGGAAAAGCCCGAGATCATGGGCCAGTTCGCCGCCGCCATCCGCGGTATGGCCGCTGCGTGCGAGGCGCTGGAGTTCCCGGTCGTGTCCGGCAACGTCTCGCTCTACAACGAGACCGAGGGCAAAGGTATCCTGCCCACCCCCGCGATCGGCGGCCTCGGCGTGCTGGAAGACGCGGCCCAGGCGGTGGGGCTGGCCTTGCCGCCTTGGCTTGACCTCATCCTGATCGGTCAAACCACCGGGTGGCTCGGCCAGTCGCTGTGGCTGCGCGAGATCGCGAGGCGGGAAGACGGCGCGCCGCCGCCGGTGGACCTGAAAGCGGAACGTGCCAACGGTGACTTCGTGCGGGCGCGCATCCTGGACGGATCCATCCGCGCGTGCCACGACGTGTCCGATGGCGGGATTCTGGTGGCGCTGGCCGAGATGGCCATGGCCAGCGGGGTCGGGGCCCGCGTCCTGGCGCAACCCCGCGACGTTCCCGGCCACGCTTTCTGGTTCGGTGAGGACCAGGGCCGCTATATTATCGCCGTCCCTGACGCCGCCACGCTGCTGCGCCAGGCCGAGGCGGCGGGCGTGCCGGCGATGCGCCTGGGTACTTCGGGCGGGCAGGATTTGACATTGCCGGATGGGGGTACGCTATCGGTTATGGACCTGCGCGCTGCCCATGCGCGCTTCTTCCCGACCTGGATGGCCGAAAAGGACGCGAACTGATGGCGATGGAGGCGAGCGAGATCGAGGCCCTGATTAAGGAGGCCTTGCCCGATGCGAAGGTGACCGTCGAGGATCTGGCTGGCGACGGCGACCACTACGCCGCCACCGTGATCAGCGACCAGTTCCGCGGTCTCTCGCGCGTCCGTCAGCACCAGATCGTCTATGCCGCACTGCGCGGGCGGATGGGCGGCGCATTGCACGCCCTTGCATTGCAGACCTCGGCACCCGAATAATGATATGACGATCACGTGGCGTATGGCGCCGCAGCAGGAGAATTCCCCCGTGTCCGACATCGCAGAGCGTATCCAGAGCGACATCAGCAAGAACGACGTGTTCCTGTATATGAAGGGCACGCCGATGTTCCCGCAATGCGGCTTCTCGGCCCGCGTTGTGCAGATCCTGAGCCATATGGGTGTGCCCTTCCAGTCGGCGAACGTGCTGGAGGACATGGAACTGCGTGAGGGCATCAAGCAGTTCAGCCAGTGGCCAACCATTCCGCAGCTCTACGTGAAGGGCGAGTTCGTCGGCGGCTGCGACATCGTGACCGAGATGTTCCAGACCGGCGAGTTGGAGACGCTGCTGAAGGAGCAGGGCGTCGCGGTGAAGGCCTGATCCAGGGGCCGTTGGGCCGCGGGAGCTTGATCCAAGACCTTGGTATCTGTGTCTCGCTTCCTTATGAGCGTCAGGACAGCGCCCACGCAGGGCCGTCGTCTGTCATGGACCGGCTTAGCCGGGCCATCTGGTGCCGCAACGGAACGAGATGGCCCGGCCAAGCCGGTCCATGACGGGGGGAGGTGGTCTTGCCAGGCGAGATGCCCTTGCATTCTGCCGCGCGCCAGCGCGAAAGCGGCGCCGTTGCCCAACGGACAACACATTAACTTTCCATCATCGCATCCCCACATGATTTTCATGCGGTAAGTTGCTAAGCCGCTTTGAGGGCCAGTTGCGGCCAAGCCGTCAGGAAATTTTCATCATGCGTCCTTACCGCTCCTCCATTGCCCGAGCTGTGATGCTCGGCGTGTCGCTTTCCCTGGCCGTACCGCCGGTCGCGTTGGCGCCGCTGACCGCCGTGGCCCGGCCAGCGCCGGACAGCTTCGCCGACCTCGCCGCAAAATTGCTGCCGGCGGTGGTCAACGTCTCTTCCAGCCAAGTGATCACCGCGCGCAACGGCGTCGGGCCCGAGATGCCGATTTTCCCGCCGGGTTCGCCGTTCGAGCAGTTTTTCAAGGACTTCCTCAACCGCAACCGTCCCGGCCAGCGCGGCGGCAATGACCAGCCCCCGCCGGAGCGGCGGGCGCAGTCGCTGGGATCCGGCTTCATCATCGATCCTTCCGGCTACATCGTGACCAACAACCATGTCATCGAGGGGGCGGACGAGGTCTCGGTGACCCTGCAGGACAACACCATCCTCAAGGCGAAGATCGTCGGGCGTGACGAAAGCGGCGACCTCGCGCTGCTGAAGGTCGACGCGGGCAAGCCGCTGCCGACGGTGTCGTTCGGCGATTCCTCGACGATGCGGGTCGGAGACTGGGTGCTGGCGATCGGCAACCCGTTCGGCCTGGGCGGCACGGTGACGGCCGGCATCGTCTCGGCGCGCGGTCGTGACATCCATCAGGGTCAGTATGACGACTTCATCCAGACTGACGCGGCGATCAACCGCGGCAACTCGGGCGGCCCGCTGTTCAACATGGACGGCCAGGTGATCGGCATCAACACGGCGATCTTCTCCCCGTCGGGGGGGTCGATCGGTATCGGCTTCTCGATCCCGTCGGACATGGCGAAGAAGGTCATCTCCGACCTGCGGGAGTATGGTCACGCGCGGCGCGGCTGGCTGGGCGTGAAAATCCAGCAGGTGACGCCGGACATCGCCGAGAGCCTGGGGCTGAAGGACGCGGCCGGGGCCATGGTCGCCGGCGTGACGGACGGTGGTCCGGCCGAGAGGGCGAAGATCCACAGCGGCGACATCATCCTGAAATTCGACGGCCACGACGTAAAGGAGATGCACAACCTGCCGCGCATCGTCGGCGATACGGATGTCGGCAAGGAAGTGCCCGTCGTCCTGTGGCGTGACGGCAAGGAGGTCACGGTCGAGACCACCCTGGCCGAGCGCCCCTCCGACGAGAAACTGGCTGCCGCCGACCAGCCGGCCCAGCCTGATAACGGAACGAGGCCGACCGACATCGCGGGTCTGGGCATGAAGGTCGCGCCGGTGAGCCAGGACCTGAAGGACAAGTACCAGCTCAACAGCGACCAGAAGGGCGTGGTGATCACTGATGTTGCGCCGAACACCCCGGCCGCTGAGCGCGGGTTGAAGCCTGGCGACGTCATCATGGAAGTACAGCAGAACCAGGTCGCCTCGGCCGGGGACGTGCAGAAGCAGGTTGAGGCGGCACGCAAGGCCGATCGGAAGAACGTGCTGATGCTGATTCAGCGGGAAGGCGGCGTTCAGTACGTGCCGCTGTCGCTGTCCAAGGTAAAGCAGCCTGGGTGATCCAGGCCTGTTCCATCGTGACGGCGCGGACCGTCCTCGTTGCAGCCTGGGCCCCCTCGCCATGGCCGGCCTTGTGCCGGCCATGGCGAATGAGGCGCCGAGGCCGTTGTCGGCCCGGATAACCCGGCACGACCACCCCCACCGGACGGCGGGTCATCGTCAGCGTGATCAGGGCCCCGCAGACCAGCAGCGCGCCGGCCGTGACGAACGCGCTGGTGAAGCTGTGCGTCGTCGCCACGATGTATCCGGTCACGATCGGCGCCGCGAGGCCGAAGATGTTGCCGCCCAACTGGATCCATCCGATCGCCGTGCCGATGCTCTTGCCGGCATGCAGCAAGTCGTTGGTCAGCCCATAGGTGTTCACGAACACGCTCTGCACGCAGGCGAGCGAGACCGTGATCTCCAGCAGCAGCAGCGACTCCGAGGCGGTGAACGGCGCCAGCACCATCACCGCCGCGCCGGCGGCGAAGATCACCACCGCGTAGCGCCGCTTGCCGGCGCTGACCGATTCCGCCGTCAGCATGCTGTCGCAGACCCGGCCGAACACCAGCGTCAGGACCACCGCGCCCAGATAGCAGATCGCCGTCTGCATGCCCGAATGCATGATGTTGAGGCCGCGGCTCTGTACCAGGTAAGTCGGTAGCCAGGTCAGGAATAGGTACTGCGTGTAGTTGACGCAGCCTTGGACCAGGAACAAGCCCCACATTGTCTGGTAGCTCAGCAACTCCTTCAGCGGCATGTGCGTGGTGTCGGTGGTGCCGCCAGGCGCCCGTTCGGCCAGGATCATGTCCCGCTCTTCCCGCGACAGCCAGCGTGCGCCCTCGGGGTCGCGGAACAGCAGCAGCCAGGCGAGGATCCAAAGGAAGCCCATCGCGCCCGAGATGACGAATGCCATCCGCCAGCCCACCACCCCGATCAGCCACGCGCACACCACAGCCCCGAACGCGGTGCCGAACGCGGGACCGGAGCCGGAGATGGAAAAGGCCAGCGATCGCTCCCGCACTGGCGCCCATTCGCGGATCGCCCGCGCGGCCAGCGGGAAGGTCGGCGACTCGCCAATACCCAGCAGCAACCGGGTCGCGAACAGCGACGCGTAGTTGAAGGCGCCGCCGGCCAGCGCCGTCGCGGCCGACCATAGCGCGATACAGCGGGCGGCGGTCTTGCGTGTGCCCCATTTGTCCAGCACCAGCCCGGCGGGCAACTGGCAGGGCGCATAGCTCCAGATGAAAGAGGAGAGCAGGTAGCCGACGGCCACCGGGCTGAGCCCGAAGACGCGGATCAATTCCGGCGTGGCGATCGCAAGCACCGTGCGGTCGAAGTAATTGATCAATGTCATCGCGAACAACAGAAGATAAATAATGACCCGTTTACGCGGCATGGCCTGCGCGCGGGCGGCGATCGAATTGGACATTGTTCCTCCGTTTTTGCCCCGGTTCCCTGCGAGGCGACGGTGCCAGCATGCGGACGTCGCTGCAGGCGTCAACCATCGGGGCAGGTGGGGAGCCGGCAGTCCGCTTGACGGCACCGCGTTCGGCGTGGTTGGGAATAGCGCCTTTAGCCGCGCCCGGGCACACGTGAGTCCGGCATGGTCACGCCCGCCGCAAGCAAGCGAGGAAACATGTTGATCCAGACACCGAAAGACTTCGGCATCGGCCGCGGCCAGATTTTCGTCGGTGGTTCGTGGGTGGAGTCCGCCAGCACCGATCGTCGGGACATCCTCAATCCCAAGGACGAATCCGCCGTCGACGCGGTCGCCGCCGGCTCGGTCGAGGATGCAGACCGAGCGGTGGCGGCGGCGAAAAAGGCGCAGCCGGCATGGAACGCACTGACGCCGATGGAACGCGCCGGTTTCCTGCACAAGCTTGCCGCCCTGGTGGACGAGCACAACGAAGTGCTGGCGCAGATGCTGACGGCCGAGGGCGGCAAGCTGGTCGGCGAATCCCGCATCGATGCCCATTTCTGTTCGGCCCTGCTGCGCTATGCGGCTGAAAGTGCCAGGCGCCTGCAGGGGGAAATCCTGCCGGGCGAAGGCCACGACGAACAGATCTGGATCCAGCGCGTGCCCTTCGGCGTGGTCGCCGGCATCACCGCGTGGAATTTCCCCGCCGCACTGTTCGCCCGCAAGGTCGGCCCGTCGCTGGTGACCGGCAACACGGTGGTGATCAAGCCGCATGAGCTGACGCCGCTGACGACGCTCGTGCTAGGTGAACTGTGCCGCCGCGCGGGCTTCCCCGAAGGCGTGGTGAACATCGTGCCGGGGGATGGGCGGACGGTCGGCGCGCACCTGGTGTCGCACAAGGACACCGACCTGATCACCATGACCGGCAGCGTCCGCGCCGGCGGCGAGATTTATGCGCTGGGTGCCGCCCGGATCAAGCCGATCCGGCTGGAGCTGGGCGGCAAGGCGCCGTTCCTGGTGATGGAGGACGCGAATATCGACAAGGCGGTCGACGCGGCGGTCACCTCCAAGTTCTTCTATGGCGGGTCGGTCTGCACGTGTAATGACAGGATGTATCTGCACCGAAAGATCTATGACCAGTTCATGGAAAAATTCATCGCTAAGGTGAAGGCGCTGAAAGTGGGTGATCCCACCAGCGAAAATGTCCAGATCGGACCGCGCATCTCGCAGGTGGAGGTGCAGAAGCTGCAGGCCATGGTGGCGAAGGCGCTGGAGCAGAAGGCGACGCCGCTGCTCGACATGACCTCGCACGACGCGGCATTCTCCAAGGGCCATTGGGCGTTCCCGATGGTGCTGGGCGTGACGTCCAACGATGTGGCGATCATGCAGGAGGAGACGTTCGGCCCGGCCATCGCCGCCATGCCGGTCGACAGTTTCGACCAGGCGGTCGCCTTCGCGAACGACAGCGACTACGGTCTGTCCGCCTATCTGTTCACGCCCAGCAACCGGCTGATCATGCGGGCGGTGAACGAGTTGCAGTTCGGCGAGATCTACGTGAATCGTCCATCCGGCGAAAGCCCGCATGGGTTCCACACCGGCTATCGCAAGAGCGGCCTGGGCGGCGAGGATGGTCAGCACGGCGTAGAAGGTTACATGCGCAAGAAAACCATGTACAACAATTACGGTTGACCGGTCTGCAGCGCCTTCAGCCGCTCCCGATGGGCGGCCTGCTTGGCGCGGTTGCCACAGATTGCCATGCTGCACCACCGCCGAGCGTGGCGGCGCGTGTGGTCGGCGAACAGCAAGGTGCAGGCGGGTCCTTCGCAGGCTTTGACGTACGAAAAGTCCTCGGCGCAGACGAAGCGCGCCAGGGCCTCGCCGATCGGCAATAGCAGTGAGTCGGGGGAACGCCAGCGGCGCGTGGCCTGAAGCGACAGGCCCCCGTTCCCCTGTACGATCCGGCTGAAAGCGTCATCGCGTTCCAGCAGGCGGTTCAGCGGCTCCAGCTCTGCCAATGCGTCTGCTGGCAGGGGATGGCCCTTATGCTTCCGTACGAAACCTCTGAACCACTCGCGCAGGTGTCGCGCCTGATCGGCGACGTTGTCGAGTTCGCCGGGAAGGGCCTGGGCACGCACGGTCCGCAGCGCCTCCGGAGGCACAAGCTTGGCCTGGTTCAGCCAACCTAACAGCCCTTCGCCGTCGTCGATCCAGTCGATGGGGGTATCGACGGGAGTCGCGATCGAATTCAGGAAGTCCAGTCCCAGCGCATCGCCGATGAAAATCGCGGGTGGGCGTTCGGTCATCACAAGTCCTTGCTTCGGCGCCGGTTCCCGGCTGGCCATCACGAAATAACCGGACGAAGCTATCTTGACAAGTTATCTTCATTCGATGTAACCGCAATCGTGCCATGTAATAGGTTACTAGAGGAGAGTCGCGATGTCCCCGACCGAGATCAGCATCGTACTGGCCCACGGCGCCTGGGCCGACGGATCGAGCTGGGCCAAGGTGATCGCCCCCCTGGTCGCTGAAGGCCGCAAGGTGGTCGCGGCGCCTCTGCCGCTGACTTCATTCGCCGATGACGTGGCGGCGCTGGAGCGCACGATGGAACGTGCAGCAGGGCCGGTAGTGCTGGTGGGGCACGCCTATGCCGGCGCCGTCATCGCGGCGACGCGCGATCCGAAGGTGCGGGCGCTCGTGTATGTGGCCGCCCTGGCGCCGGACCAGGGCGAGACCGTCGCCGACGTCTTCTACCGGGCGGCGCCGCATCCGTTGGCCCCCAAGCTGGCACCGGATGGTCACGGGCTGATCTACCTGCCCGACACCGCCTTCGCCACGGCGTTCGCGCAGAATGCCGGTGCCGAGGACCTGGCGCTGCTGGCGGCGGTCCAGCGGCCGATCGCGCCCGCCTGCATCACCGTCCCCGTTGATCGGCCGCTGTGGAAGGACCGGCCGGCATGGTTCCTGGTGGCCGAGCAGGATCGCATGATCGTCCCCGAGACCCAGCACTTCATGGCGCAACGGATGAACGCTCGGGTCCGTTCCCTTGCCGTTGACCATGCGCCGCTGGTGACCGCGCCGTCCGTCGTCGTGGACGTGATCCAGGAGGCGATCGCCGGTGTTGCGGTGGGCTGATCGCGATACAATAGTAACCCATAAAAAAGTTATTGATAGGTTATTAACATTAACCATAACCGCTCTATCGCCAAAGGCGCGGTTACCATCGGACGGAAAGGAAAGCGCAATGACCATCATCACCTATCGCACCGCCGACGTGGACGGGTTCCAGGTCTTCTACCGGGAGGCCGGGACGAAGGGCGCGCCGAAGCTGCTGCTGCTTCACGGCTTCCCCTCCGCCAGCCATATGTTCCGCGACCTCGTCCCGTTGCTGGCCGATCGTTTCCACATCGTCGCGCCCGACCTGCCGGGCTTCGGGAAGTCCGACTTGCCGGGGCGCGGCCTGACGTTCGACCGCATCGCCGAAACGATCGACCGCTTTACCGAGGTCGTCGGCTTCGATCGTTACGCCATCTATGTCTTCGACTATGGCGCACCCACGGGCTTCCGCCTCGCGATCAGGCATCCGGACCGGATCACGGCGATCATCTCGCAGAATGGCAATGCCTATGAAGAAGGGTTGAGCGACGGCTGGAATCCGATCCGAGCGTATTGGGAAGACGGGTCGGAGGCGAACAGGGCGGCGTTGCGGGATTTCCTGAAGCCGGAAACGACCGTGTGGCAGTATACCCATGGCGTTTCCGATCCGACGAAGGTGTCGCCGGACGGCTACTCGCTGGACAATTTCTATATGGCCCGGCCGGGCGCGGATGAGGTACAACTCGACCTGTTCGGTGATTACAAGAGCAACGTCGCGCTCTATCCGGTCTTCCAGCAGTATTTCCGCACCCATAAGCCGCGCCTGCTCGCGGTCTGGGGGCGCAACGATCCGTTTTTCCTGCCGGCGGGGGCCGAGGCGTTCAAGCGCGACATCCCCACCGCTGTCGTGCGGTTCTTCGACACCGGACATTTCGCCCTGGAAACCCACGCGGCGGAGATCGCGGCGGCGATCCGCGACTTCCTGTCAGCCTGATCCAAGGAGGCTTTTCCATGGTCAAATCAGTTGCAATCGTGACGGGCGCCAGCCAGGGCATCGGCCAGGCGACCGCGGTCCGGCTCGCGCGCGACTTCCCAGCGCTGACGCTGGTGGCGCGCAATCGTTCCAACCTTGAACAGACGGCCCAGGCGGTGAAGGCAGCGGGCGCCGAGGTGCTGGTGATCGATGCCGACCTGGGCAAGCCCGATGCGGCCCAGCCCGTGGTCGACCGGACGCTCGCCGCGTTCGGCCGGATCGATGCGTTGTTGAACATTGCCGGCGCTGTGCCGCAGATTGATCTGTTCGAGATGACGGATGCGCAGTGGGACGGCGGCCTGGCGCTGAAGCTGCATGGCGCGCGGCGATTGACGATCGCCGCTTGGCCGGCGCTGAAGGAAGCCGGGGGATCGGTCGTGCTGATGTCGGGCAACTCGGCGCTGTTTCCCAAGGCGCCTTACGCGGCGGTCGGCACGATCAACGCGGCGATCGTCGCGCTGGCGAAGGCGTTCTCCGATCGCGGCATCACCGACGGGGTGCAGGTCAACAGCGTGCTGCCGGGGCCGGTGATGACGGGGCGGCGACGGTCCTACCTCCAGCACTGGGCGCCGTTGCATGGCATGACGGTCGAGGAAGCCACGGCGAAGTTTCCCCAGGAAGCCGGCATCGCGCGCTATGGCGAGCCGGAGGAGATCGCCGAACTGATGGCCTTCCTGGTGTCGCCCGGGGCGCGCTGGATGACCGGCTCGACGCTGCGCATGGATGGCGGCGAGGTGAAGTCGATCTGACCGTGGCGGCGGGAGACGAGGCATCTCCCGCCGCTGGACCGGTCAGGCGGATTGCGCCAGGTCCTGCGCCACCA
>NZ_DASZTJ010000070.1:0-2905 GCF_035548235.1 Rhodopila sp. | reverse complement strand
AATGGGGCATGACATTGAAGCAGGTATTGGGCGCCGCCGCGTTTTCGACCGCGATCGGGATAGCGTGCGCCACCGGCGCATGGGCGGGCGAAAGTCCCGCCGGCCAAGTCCTGGAGAAGGACGGGATGCAGATCCTGGGCGTGTTCCTGCAGCCGGTCGAGATGGAGCCCAAGATGAAGGGGCAGGACGCCGCGCAGACGGACATTCACCTGGAAGCCGACATCCACGCGGTGAAGGACAACAAGAACGGGTTCCCGGAGGATTCGTGGATCCCGTATCTCGCCATCACCTATGAGCTGACCAAGAAGGGCAGCGACTGGAAGACCTCGGGCGACCTGATGGGCATGGTCGCCAATGACGGGCCGCATTACGGCGCCAACGTCAAGCTGGACGGGCCGGGCGAATACGACGTCGTCTTCCATATTTCGCCGCCGTCGAAGAACGGCTTCATGCGTCACACCGACAAGGAGACCGGCGTCGGCCCGTGGTGGAAGCCGTTCGACTACCAAGGCAGCTTCAAGTTCGTCGGAACCGGCAAAAAGGGGGGTTACTGACCTGTAGCCGCGGGGATAATCGCCGTCACGTCATTGTGAGCGCAAGCGAAGCAGCCCGTCTCTCGGTATCGTCCCGGCCAAACGGCCCAAGGCCGCGCGAGCCGGGACCCATCGTGCCGCACCATGGGTCCCGGATAGCCCTTCGGACTTGCGGGACGACCATCGGAGGTAGGCTTCGCGCCGCGATGACGGCGACGAGTGCGCGGCATCGCGTTCCCGCGGCCGCTGCTATATCAATGGGCGATGGCGGGCGACCCCGAAATCCCTGAGAGCGACCGGCTGGGCGATCTGCCGCATCCGCGATCGCGCGGGGAGCTTTTCGGCCACGGCGATGCGGAGGCCCGCTTCGTCGACGCCTTTCGCGGCGGCCACCTGGCCCATGCCTGGGTGCTGGCCGGGCCGCGCGGCATCGGCAAGGCGACGCTGGCCTATCGCATGGCGCGGTTCATGCTGCGCCAGCCCCACGCGGCGGCGGGGCAGGGCCTGGACATGGCGCCCGGCGACCCCGTGTTCCAGCGCGTCGCCAGCCTGGGCCACCCGGACCTTCTGGTGCTGCGCCGGCCGTGGGACCCGGAGCGCAAGCGCCCCAAGGCGGTAATCCCGGTCGAGGAGGTGCGGCGCGCCGGCGGCTTCTTCGCCAAGAGCGCCGGCGAGGGCGGATGGCGCGTCTGCGTGGTGGACAGCGTCGACGACCTCAACGCCAACGGCTTCAACGCGCTTCTGAAGGCGGTCGAGGAACCGCCGGACAAGTCCCTGTTCGTCATCGTCTGTCACGCGCCAGGCAACCTGCCGGCGACGATCCGCTCGCGCTGCCGCGTCATGAATCTGCGGCCGCCCGCGGACGACGTCGCCGACCGGCTGGTGGCCGAGCATTTCCCCGACCTGCCGCATGGCGACCGGCGGGCGCTGGTGCGCCTCGCCAGCGGCAGTCCGGGGCAGGCGCTGAGCCTGGCCATGGCCGGCGGCCTCGACCTTTACCGCGCGATGGTCGGGCTGATCGCGGAGCTGCCGCGGCTCGACGTGCCGGCGCTGCACGGTTTCGCCGACACGGCCGTGCGCCGCGGCGACGACGGCTTTCGGGTGACGATGGAGCTTCTGGCCGGCTGGCTCGCCCGACTGGTGCGCGAGACGGCGGCCGAAACCCCAGGCCAGGACGATTTCGCACCGGGCGAAACCGAGGCGATGCGCCGCCTGGCGGGGCGGGGCAGCCTTGATCGCTGGATCGAGCTGTGGGAAAAGGTCAATCGTGCCCTGGCCGAGGCGGAGGCGCTCAACCTCGACCGAAAGCAGGTTGTTCTGAACGCCTTTTCCGGCCTGCAAACCGCCGCGCAGAGCTGACCGCCGGGGCAGTCCGCCATGTCACGCGCCGCGCGCCGGGCGCCGCGAGGAGACCGAGATGTCCGCGCCGGGCGCGTATTACATCACCACGCCGATCTACTACGTCAACGACGTGCCGCATATCGGGCATGCCTATACGACGCTGGCCTGCGACGTGCTGGCGCGATTCCAGCGCCTGGACGGCAGGCGCGTGCTGTTCATGACCGGCACCGACGAGCACGGGCCGAAGGTCGAGAAGACCGCGTCGGAACAGGGCCTGACCCCGCAGGAATTGTGCGACCGCGTTTCGGGGCGGTTCCGGGCGCTGGTCGAGACGATGGATTTCGCGATCGACGACTTCATCCGCACCACCCAGCCGCGCCACGAGGCCGCGGTCCAGGCGCTGTGGCAGGCGATGCACGATAACGGCGCGCTCTATCTGGGCAGCTATGCCGGCTGGTACGCGGTGCGCGACGAAAGCTATTACGCCGAGAGCGAGCTGACCAAGGGGCCGGACGGCGGCTTCCTGGCGCCGAGCGGCGCGCCGGTCGAATGGGTCGAGGAGCCGAGCTGGTTCTTCCGCCTGTCGGAATGGGGCGACAAGCTGCTCGAACTTTATGAGAAGCCGGGCTTCGTGCTGCCGGAAAGCCGCCTGAACGAGGTGCGGAGCTTCGTCAAGTCCGGGTTGAAGGACCTGTCGGTGTCGCGCTCGACCGTGCGCTGGGGCATCCGCGTGCCCAACGACCCGGAGCATGTCATCTATGTCTGGGTCGATGCGCTGACCAACTACCTGACCGTGGCGGGGTATCCCGATACCGGATCGGAATTGTGGCGGACGTTCTGGCCCGCCGACCTGCACATGGTCGGCAAGGACATCCTGCGCTTCCACGCGGTCTATTGGCCGGCCTTCCTGCTGGCCGCCGGACTCCCGCCGCCGGAGCGGGTCTTCGCCCACGGCTGGTGGACCAACGAGGGTCAGAAGATCTCGAAGTCCCTGGGCAACGTCATCGACCCGTTCCAGCTGGTCGAGAAAT
>NZ_DASZTJ010000069.1:0-2061 GCF_035548235.1 Rhodopila sp. | reverse complement strand
ATGAGCGCTTCGTGCACACCATGCTGGCGGGTGCGAGCGGGATCGACACCGCGCTGCTGGTCGTCTCCTTGCCCGAAGGTATTCGCCCGCAGACGCGCGAACATCTGCAGATCCTGTCCCTGCTGGGCATCGAGCGCGGCGTCGTCGCGCTGACCAAGCTCGACCTCGCGCCCGATCGCGTGGCCGGCGTCGAGGCGGCGTTGCATGACCTGCTGGCCGGGACGCCGTTGGCGTCGTCGCCGATCGTCCCCGTCTCGGCCGTGACGGGGAAGGGGATCGACGCGCTGCGGGCGGCGCTGCTTGCCTCGGCGGGCGCGGCGCGGGACGCTTCGGGCCATCCGCGGCTGGCGGTGGATCGCGCCTTCACCCTCTCGGGGGCGGGGTTGGTGGTGACCGGCACGCTGGTCGCGGGCCGGATCGCGGTGGAAGACCGGCTGCTGCTCTCGCCCTCCGGCCTGGACCTGCGGGTCCGCGGCCTGCACGCGCAGAACAAGCCGGCGCAGGCGGCAACGGCCGGCCAGCGTGTGGCGCTGAACATCACAGGTCCGCGCCTGTCGAAGGACACCGTCACCCGAGGCGACTGGGTCCTGCATCCCGACCTGCATGCACCGACCACGGCGATCGACATCCGCCTGCGCCTGTTGCCCGACGCGCCGCACGCGCTGCGTCAGGACACGCAGGTGCATCTGCATCTCGGCGCCGCGCATGTCATGGCGCGCGTGTCGCTGCTGGATCGGGACCGGCTGGAGCCGAGCGAAGCCGCGCCGGTCCGCCTGGCGCTGTCCCAGCCGATCGGCGCCCTGGCGCGCGACCGGGTGGTGCTGCGCGATTCCGGTGCGACCGCGACGATTGGCGGCGGCGTGGTGCTGGACCCGTGGCCGCCGCGCCGAGGCCGCCGCACCCAACGGCGCCTGGCGCAACTGACGGCGCTGGAGGCCTCGGACGCCGCCACCGCGCTGCGGGACCTGCTGGCCGTGGCGCCCGGCTGGACGGAGCAGGCGGATTTCCTGCGCGCCTGGAACGTGACCGCCGCGGCTTCCGTGCAAGCGGCCGCCGGCGCGGTCGCCGCGGGGCCGTTGTTGCTGTCGCGTGCCGCGTTCGACGCGCTGCACCGGTCGGTGCTGTCCACGCTGATCTCGTTCCATAAGCAATCACCCGAACAGCCCGGGCTCCAGCCCGCCCGGTTGCGGCTTGCGCTCGAGGAGCGGCCCTCGGTCGCCGGGTTCGCCGGGGTGATCGAGGCTCTGCTGCGCGCGGGCGCGATCGCGCAGGACGGCCCCTGGCTGCGCATGCCGGGGCACAAGATCAGCCTGTCGCCCCAGGATCAGCGCGCCTGGGCGGCGGCCCAGCCGTTGATCGCGGCCGAACGGTTCCGTCCGCCGCGGACCCGGGATTTGGCGGCGGCGCTGAAGGTTCCCGAACCGGCGATGCGTGCGACGCTGAAGCGGCTGCAGCGGATGGGACAACTGGTCGAGGTCGCGCCGGACCATTTCTTCCTGCGTGAAACCGTCGTCGAGATGGCTGTGGTCGCCGCTGAAACGGTCGACCAGGATGGGCTGCTGACGGCGGCGGCATTCCGCGATCGGCTGGACAACGGGCGCAAGGTGGCCATCCAGGTGCTGGAATACTTCGACAAAGCGGGGCTGACCGTTCGGTCCGGCGATGTGCGCAGGGTGCGTGCCGATCGGTTAGGCCTGTTCGGGGCGCACTGACGTTGATGCCAGGATCGCCTGTCGTTCCGTCGCCAAGTCGTTGCGATCGATCCTGATGCGCTGAGATGCGACGATCGCGCGTCCGGCGGCCAGGCGTGCGCGGGCGGCCTCCGTGACAGGCGGACAGCCGCGCAGCAGCGCTTCGGTCGCCTCGAAGTCTCCCGCACCGTACAGCGCGAGGTCGCACCCCGCCGCCAGCGCGCGCTGCGCAGAATCCTTGGGCTGGTCCGAGACCGCTTTCATCGACAGGTCGTCAGTGACCAGGAGGCCTTGGAAGCCGATCGACCCGCGGATGACGTCGCGGATCACGGCGGCGGACAGCGTAGCCGGGTTGGCCGGGTCGAGCGAT
>NZ_DASZTJ010000068.1:0-32865 GCF_035548235.1 Rhodopila sp. | reverse complement strand
CGTGGCCCGGCTTGACCGGGCCACGACGCGGGGAGGCGACGCCGCCTCCCCGATGCGGGGAGGTGACGCGTGGACAATCCACCGACCTTCGCGGTTGGCCGGCGCGTTTTCACACGGCGTCGGAAGCCGAACCGTGACGGGAGACCCGCACCAGCAGGCACCCCGGCTTCGCGGTGTGGATGTTGACGAAGGCGGTTCGGGGGTCGGACAGGGCGTGCAGCAGGGGTTGCTCGACGGCCTCGCCCGGCCCCACATGCCCCAGGTCGTACAGGCACTGGTCCGCCGCGTCATACGCCCTGACCGAAACCAACGGGTTGCGCAGGACGATGTCCGCGATCTCGCCCGGCGCATCGGCGCGCTCACAGGCGTCCGCGTGCACGAAGATCGGGCTGGGCGTCCAGTAGATGCCCAAGGGCCGAGGCAGGTTGTACGATCCCAGCAGCATCGTTTCGCCGGGGCGGCCGGGGCGCAGGCAGTGGCGGCAGGGATACGACGCGCCGGTGCCGGGCTGCGCGACCACGCGGCGGACCGGGTTGCCGTTGTCGTCGACGCCGGTGCTGCGGAAGCGCTCCACCGTTTCGGTCGGGATCGGGATGCAGGTGAACGTGGTCATGATGGTCTCCGTTGAAACGGAGGCCATGTTGCCGACCCGTCCGCCGCCGCGCCTTCCGGGTCTTGCGCTGGCTATCCCGCGGCCGGTTGTTCCGCCGCAGTCATCCAGTCGCAGTCAGTCCGCCGCAGTCATTCCGCCGCAGTCATTCCGCCGCAGTCATTCCGCCGCTTGGGGAACCCAGCTCTTGTGCTCCCCGGCATAGAGCGGGCCGGGATTGCCGCTGACCGTGGTCCGCCACATGACCCGTGCATGGGTGTCGACGTCGAACCAGGTGGCGGCGTGGACGAGGCAGCGGTTGTCCCAGATCACAAGGTCGCCCGCCGACCATTCGTGCACATAGACGAAGCGCGGCTGGGTCATGTGCGACATCAGCTCCGTCAGCAGCTTGCCGCCCTCGCCGTCGGGGCCCGGCGACATCCCGGCGATCGGACCGTCCACCCAGTCCATCTGGCCGAACTCGCACAGGTACAGCGCCTTGCGGCCGGTGACCGGATGCGTGCGGACCAGCGGCTGGCGCTGCGGGCGCTGGTGCGGCTGCAACGGCTCCGGCGCGATGCCGGCCCGCACCGAGTCCCAGTTGCGCTTGGCGCTGGAGGCGCAATGGATCCCCTCCAGCGTCTCGATCCGAACCTGCAGGGCGGGCGGCAGCGCGGCATAGGCGGCGGTGCCGTCGGCGAACAGGGTCTGCCCCTGGTCCTTCGGCACCGGCACGACGGCGAGGAACAGGGAGATATCGGGCGGCGGCCGGCGATAGGACTGGTCCGTGTGCCAGCCGCGGCGATGCGGGAACTGCACGGGCAGGCTGCCATCGGGCATGAACGGCGGATCGGGCCGTTTCGGCGGCGGCCGGCTGACCGGCGGCGCGTTGGCGACGACGAAGATCTCCGGCACCGTCGCATGCACCATGTTCGCCGGGGTCAGGGTCCGTCGGTAATCCTCGACCTCGGTCCCGAACAGGCGGCTGAGGCGGACCAGCAGCTCCGGCTCGTCGGCCATGGCCTGCATGCCGGGGAGCAGCAGCAGGCCGGACGCCTCGGCCAGGATCGCCGGCAGCGCCGCCGGGTCGGCCTCGGCCGCGGCGATCAGGGCCTTGGCGTCATGCGGGGCGGCGGTCAGGGTGACGGAGCCGCCGAACCGGGCACGGGGCAGGGGGGATTGGACGGAGAAGACTGTGGGCACTCGCCGGCCTCGCGCTGGGTTCGTGGTCGCCCGTCGTGCTGACTCGGAAAGGCCATTGACATTGGGCGGCACATCGTAACCGGCTCTTCCCGAGCGTCAATCCGCGCCGCGGTGGGGGTTTATCGAGACCGGTTGTCTGCCGGCGCTGCCAATCTTGGTGCACTTGACCGCGGTTCAGCGTCAACGCTGATCGCGCATCCGCTTTACGCGACGCCAAAATGTACCTGACGCACGCAGGTTGCGTCAGCCACAAACGCGATCGTTCCCTTTAAACTCGATGCACCGCCGAAGCAGCTAACCTGCTCCGAACCGGACCCGGACGCCGTTCCGCGTCTCGGTCGGCAGGCATAGCGCCGCCAGGGCCGGGGCCACGGCGTCCGGCTTGGCCAGCGTGGTGCGGTCCTCGCCGGGAAAGGCCTGGGCGCGCATGCGGGTCGCGACGATGCCGGGATCGAACAGGTTGACGCGCAGGCGGAACGTCGCGACCTCCTGCGCCCAGGTCAGCACCAGGTGCTCCATCCCGGCCTTCGTGGCGCCCAGCGCGCCCCAATACGCCAGCGGTTCGCTCGCCCGCCGTTCCGTCACGAACACCGCTCGGCCGGCCGGGGCCTGGCGCAGCAGCGGTTCGGTGGTGCGGATCAGCCGCCAGGACGCGGCGAAATTGACCGCCACCACGTCGGTCCAGTCCTTTGGCAGGATATGTCCGACCGGAGTCAGGCGGCCCAGCGTGCCGGCATTGTGGACCAGCACGTCCAGCCGGCCGAAGCGCTGGTACAGGCTGGGGCCGATGGCGTCGATCTGCTCGCCGTCGTGCAGGTCCAGGGGCAGGATCGTCGCCTGCCCGCCCGCGGCGCGGATGGCGTCGTCGGTCTCCTCCAGCCCGCCTTGGGTGCGGGCGGTGATGACGACCTGCGCGCCCAGCCGTCCGAGTTCGACCGCCGCCGCGGCGCCGATGCCGCGGCTGGCGCCGGTGACAAGCGCCACCGCGCCGTCCAGGGGTTTCGCCATCTCAGTTGCTCGCGGTCAGCAGGCTCAACTGCCGTTCGCTGTTGTCTTCCAGGTCCGGCAGGCTGATCGGATAGTCGCCGGTGAAACAGGCGTCGCAGAACTGCGGCGCCATGTGGTCGCGCCCCTCGCGCCCCAGGGCGCGGTAAAGCCCGTCGATGGAGATGAACGCCAGGCTGTCGGCACCGATCAGCGCCGCCATCTCCTCGACGGTATGCCGAGCGGCGAGGAGTTGGCCGCGTTCGGGGGTGTCGATGCCGTAGAAGCAGGAATGCGTCGTCGGCGGGGAGGAGATCCGCATATGCACTTCCCGCGCCCCGGCGGCGCGGACCATCTCGACGATCTTCTTGCTGGTGGTGCCGCGCACGATCGAGTCGTCGACCAGGATGACGCGCTTGCCCTCCAGCATCGGGCGGTTGGCGGAATGCTTCAGCTTCACGCCCAGGTGGCGGATATGGTCGGTCGGTTCGATGAAGGTGCGGCCGACATAGTGGTTGCGGATGATCCCAAGCTCGAACGGGATGCCGCTTTTGGCGGCGTAGCCCATGGCGGCCGGCACGCCCGAGTCGGGGACCGGAACGATCACGTCGGCCTCCACCGGCGCCTCCTCGGCCAGCTCCGCGCCGATGCGCTTGCGGGCTTCGTAGACGGGCGTGCCTTCGACGATCGAGTCGGGACGGGCGAAGTAGATGTATTCGAAGACGCAGAACCGTTCCGGGCGGCGGCCGAAGGGCTTGATGCTCTCGACCCCGTTGTCGTCGATGACGACGATCTCCCCCGGTTCGATGTCGCGGACGAAGTGGGCGCCGACGATGTCGAGCGCGCAGGTCTCGCTGGCCAGCACCCAGCCGCCGGTTGCCTCGTTGCCGATGCGGCCCAGGATCAGCGGGCGCACGCCCAGCGGGTCGCGCACGCCCACCAGCGCCTGGTTGGACAGCGCCACCAGCGAATAGGCGCCGATCACCTGCTTCAGCGCGTCGATCAGCCGGTCCACCACGGTGGAATAGAGGCTGATCGCGATCAGGTGGACGAACACCTCGGAGTCGGTCGTCGACTGGAACAGGCAGCCGCGGCGGACCAGCGCGCGGCGCAGGATATGGGCGTTGGTCAGGTTGCCGTTATGCGCCACGGCGAAGCCGCCGAACTCGAAATCGGCATATAGCGGCTGGACGTTGCGCAGGATCGTATCGCCCGTGGTCGCGTACCGGTTGTGGCCGATGGCGACGCGGCCGGGCAGCTTCTCGATGACCCGCGCCTCGCCGAAATTGTCGCCCACCAGGCCCAGGCCGCGATGGGAGTGGAAGCGGTTGCCGTCCAGGCTGACGATGCCTGTCGCCTCCTGCCCGCGGTGCTGCAGCGCGTGCAGCCCCAGCGCGACGACGGCGGCGGCATCGGGGACGCCCCAGACGCCGAAGACGCCGCATTCCTCATGCAGCTTGTCGTCCTCGCCCAATAGATCGTCCGGGCCGAGACGGGCGGGTGCGGACATGATCGACAACTCCTAATCCCTCGCTTCGGGCTTGCCCGTCGCGCGCCCTTCGGGGGCGGCGTGGAACAAGGCCTCGGCAGTGGTTTCCCGGCCTTGCGGCGGGGGATCGAGACGGTGCGGGCGGTAATCCGGGGGCAACTGGTCGCGGACCCAGGCGGCGGCTTCATACGTGGGCGTCAGCACGCGCGCGTTCAGCACGGGTTCGGGCCAGCGGTCGATCGGGATCACCATCTGCGCGATGATATAGGCGATGATGACGATGCACGCACCCCGTACAAGGCCGAATACCAGCCCCAATGTGCGGTCAAGACCGCCCAGGACCGAGTTGCGCACGAACCCGGCGAGGATCTTCGCCACGATGCTGAACACGACCAGCGCGATCAGGAACAGGATGATGAAGCTGGCCGGCTCGATCCACTCGGGCGAGGGCACCCAGGACTGCACCCAGCCGCGCACCGCCGGCATCTCGGCGAACGCCACCACGCCCGCGCCCAGCCAGGCGGCGATGCCCAGAACCTCCCGCACCAGCCCGCGCCCGAAGGCGAGCAGGCCCGACAGGGCCACGAACCCGAACACCGCGATATCGACCCAAGTCATGCCACTGCCCAAGTCATGCCACCGCCCAAGTCATGCCACCGCCACATCATGTTCGGTCGCCTTATCCACTCCCGGAGGGCGAACGCCAAGACATTGATGCGCCATGGTGGTGTGCAGGGGGCGTGCAGGTGGCTTGAACCGGCGTTCCCCGCCCGTCATCATCGGACGATGACCGACCCGTCCCGCCCGTTCCAGCGCCTGGACTACCAGGCCGCCATCGATCGTCCCCGGCTCGCATTGCCCGACGGCAAGCGGGTCGCGGTGTTCCTGGTGGTCAATATCGAGCGCTGGGACATCGACCGCCCGATGCCGCGGCAGGTGCTGACCGCGCCGCAGGGGGCGTCGGTGGTGCCGGACGTGCCGAACTGGGCGTGGCACGAATACGGGATGCGCGTCGGCTTCTGGCGGGTGAAGGCAGCGCTCGACGCGCACGGCATCGCGCCCACGCTGGCGATCAACGGCGCCGTCCCCGCCGCCTATCCCCGCGTCACCCGGGCCTGCCGCGACGCGGGGTGGGAGTTCATGGTCCACGGCTACCACCAGACCGCGACCCACAACGTCGACGACCGGCGCCGCATGATCCGCGAGGCGATCGACGCGCTGCGGGCGGCCGGCGGACATGACCCGGTCGGCTGGCTGGCGCCCGGCCTGACCGAGACGCTGGACACTCCCGACCTGCTGGCCGAGGCCGGCATCCGCTACTGCGCCGACTTCGTCATCGACGACCTGCCGGCCACGCTGCGCACGCAGCACGGCCCGATGCTGACCATGCCGTACAGCGTCGAGCTGAACGACATCCCGATCATGATGATCCAGCACCACCGCGCCGAGGAGCTGTACGACCGCACCGTCGCCCAGTTCGACCGGCTGTACCAGGAGGCCGCAAGCCAGGGAGCGAAGGTCATGGGCCTGGCGGTGCATCCCTATATCAGCGGCGTGCCGCATCGGATCGGCTGGTTCGAGAAGGCGCTCGCGCACATGGCCGGGCAGCCCGGCACAATGTTCTGGCAAGGACGGCAGATCATGGACTGGTATCTGAAGGCCACCGCATGAGCTTCATGGCGAAATGGGGCCTGCTGTCGCAGGCGGAGCGGGACGCGGCCTACAACAACACGGCCGCCGTGGCCGACAGCGCCGTGCTGAGCGCGGCGCGGGAGGTCGCGTCCTCGGCGTTCCGCGTGGCCAACCCGATGCACCTGGACCTGCGCTACGGCCCCAGGGAGCGCAACACCTGGGACCTGTTCCCGCAGCCGGACCCGGACGCGCCGTGCATCGTGTTCATCCACGGTGGCTACTGGCAGCGCAACAGCAAGGAGCAGTTCGCCAACCTGATCGCCGGGCCGCATGCCAACGGCTGGGCGGCGGCGCTGCCGGGCTACACCCTGGCACCGGACGCGACGCTGACCCAGATCGTGGCCGAGGTCCACGCCGCACTCGACTGGCTCGCGGACCGTGGGCCGGCGCACGGGATCAACGGACCGGTGGTCCTGTCCGGCTGGTCGGCGGGCGGGCACCTGACGGCGGCGTGCCTGGACCATCCGCTGGTCAAGGCCGGGCTGGCGATCTCCGGCGTGTTCGAGCTGGGGCCGATCCGCGACACCTACCTGAACGACAAGCTGCGGCTGGCCGAGGCGGAGATCGTCGCGCTGTCGCCGATGCGCCAGCCGATGGTGCCGAAGCCGCTGGCGATCGCCTACGGGACGAAGGAGCTGCCGCCGCTGGTCTCCGACAGCCGCGACCTGCACGCGCTGCGGGCGTCGCAGCATCTGCCGGGCGCGCTGATCCCGGTGGCAGGAGCGGACCATTTCACCATCGTGCATGAACTGCGCGATGCCGAGGGCGTGCTGACCCGGCAGCTTCCGCTGCTGCTGGGGTGAGGCCGCGGGCGTGGGGCCCACCACGCGAGGAGACGCCCATGCCGCCCGATTTCGCGACCACGGATACCGCCCCCGAGGTTGCCCCGGACATCGCCCCGGGCACCGGCCCAGACACTGCCCCGGACACTGTCCCGAACACTGTCCCGAACATTGTCCCTGGGGCCAACCCCTTGGGCGTCGCCATCATCGGCGCCGGCTTCGGCGGGATCGGCATGGCCATCCGGCTGAAGCAGCAGGGCCGCACCGACTTCCTGGTGTTCGAGCAGGCGGACGACATCGGCGGCACCTGGCGCGACAACCACTATCCCGGCTGCGCCTGCGACATCCCCGCATCGCTCTATTCGTTTTCGTTCGCGACGAACGGCCGGTGGTCGCGCCGCTATCCCACCCAGCCGGAAATCCTGGCCTATCTCCGCGCCTGCGTCGATCGTTTCGGCGTGCGGTCCCACCTGCGCCTGGGCCTTGGCCTGGTCGCGGCGCGCTTCGATGCCGGGACGGGACTCTGGCAGTTGTCCCTGACCGACGGGTCCGCGGCCGCCGCCCGCGCGCTGGTGGTGTCCGTCGGCCAACTGCACACCCCGTTCGTCCCCGACCTGCCGAACCTGGAGAGCTTCGCCGGTCCGCGCTTCCACTCCGCGTGCTGGGACCACGCCGTGGACCTTGGCGGCAAGCGGGTCGCGGTCATCGGATCGGGGGCGAGCGCGGTGCAGTTCGTGCCCCGGATCGCCGAACAGGCCGCGTCCGTCACCGTCTATCAGCGCACCGCGCCCTGGATCCTGCCGAAGCGCGACCCGGTCAACGGGCTGCTGAAACGATCCGTCATGGCGCGGTGCGCACCGGCGCGGCGGCTGGCGCGGGCCTGGACGTTCCTGGCCCATGACTGGCGCGCCGTCGGCTTCGTCTGGGCGCCCTGGCTGCTGACCGCGGTGGAACGCCGAGCGCGCAGCTTCGCCAAGCGGGAGCTGGCGAACGGCGACGTGCGGACGGCCGTGACGCCCGACTACCGGATCGGCTGCAAGCGGATCCTGCTGTCGAACGACTTCCTCGCCGCGTTGAACCGGCCCACCGTTGCGGTGGTGACCGACCCGATCGCCTCGGTCTCGCCCACCTCCGTCGTCACTGCCGACGGATCGGCCCGCCCCGCCGACGTGCTGGTCTTCGCGACCGGCTTCCGCGCCAGCCAGCCCTTGAGCGGGGTATGCATCATCGGTCCCTCCGGCCAATCCCTCGCCGACGCCTGGCGCGACGGCATGGCCGCTCGGCTGGGCGTCGCGGTCGCCGGCTTCCCCAACCTGTTCCTGCTGGGCGGACCGAACACCAGCCTGGGCCACAATTCGGTGGTGTTCATGCTGGAGGCGCAGATCGGTCACATCCTGCGCTGCCTGCGGCGCCTGGGCGGGCACCGGGCCCTGGACGTGCGGCCGGAGGCGCAGGCGCGGTTCCTGGCCTGGCTCGATCGCCGCATGCGCCGCACGGTCTGGCTGTCGGGGTGCCGGAGCTGGTACCTGGACCGGTCCGGCCGGAACACGACGCTGTGGCCGGGCTTTGCCGCGGGCTACTGGTTGCGGATGCGGCAGCCGATCGGCGAGGCTTATCGTGTGACGCCCCGCAACCGCATCCCGGACGACTGACGGGTTGCGGACATCGCCCCTTCTTATGTTAGCTATCACGGAAATGGATTTATCTCGCGCCGATTTCAGTCTGCTGCTCTCGCTCGAAGCATTGCTGGCGGAGCGCAACGTCTCCCGAGCGGCGATGCGCCTCGGGCTGTCGCAGCCGGCGCTGTCGGCGCAACTGGCGCGGCTGCGGGAGATGTTCGGCGACCCGCTGCTGGTCGCGACCGCGCGGGGCATGGTCCCCACCGCCCGTGCGGAGTCGTTGCAGTCGCCGTTGCACGATCTGCTGGAACGCCTGCGCGGCCTGGTGGTGGAGCAGGTGCCGTTCGACCCCGCCACCGCCACGAACACGTTCCGCATCGCCGCTTCGGATTTCGTGCATCGCGCCCTGATGCTGCCGGCCAAGCTGGCGGCGGAGGCGCCGCATGTCCGGCTGGCCCTGCTGCGCCTGGACGCCCAGCGGGCGTGGCAGGAGCTGGAGACGGGGGAGGTCGACCTGCTGATCGCGTCCGAACGGCTGACCCCGAAAGGCGCCCGCGCGCGCAAGCTGTTCGACGAGCACCTGGTGTTCGTGCAGCGGCGCGGCCATCCGCGCGGGACCGGCGAGCTGAACCTGGAGACGTTCTGCGCGCTGGACCATGTGCTCGTTTCGCCCGAGGGCGGGGGTTTCCTGGGCGTCGCCGACGAGATGCTCGCGGCGCTGGGGCGGACGCGCCGGGTGGTGGCGTCGCTGCCCAGTTTCCTGCTGGTGCCGTCGATGATCGCCGGCACCGACATGGTGGCGATGCTGCCGGAATGCGTGGCCTTGCTGTTCCAGGGGCAGGGGCAGATGGACGTGTTCCCGCCGCCGTTCGAAATGCCGGTGTTCACGATGTACGCCAGTTGGCACCAGCGCCGGCAATTGGACCCGGCGCATGTGTGGCTGCGCGAACGTGTGCGTGCCGCGGTCCCCGATGCCAAGCAGTGTGAGGAAGAAGGCCGGTTGTTCGCGACAGCGCCGTGACGCGACGATCCGCCGCGGTCGTCGGCGGCGGTCCGGCGGGGTTGATCGCGGCCGAGTTCCTCTCCGCCGCCGGGGTCGCGGTCACCGTGTACGACCGGATGCCGTCGGTCGGGCGCAAGCTGCTGATGGCGGGACGCAGCGGGCTGAACCTGACGCACTCCGAGGCCTTGCCGGATCTCCTCGCACGCTACGGGGCGGCGCGGGGGCGGCTGGCGCCGCTGATCGAGGCGTTCCCGCCCGAGGCGCTGGTCGCCTGGTGCGAGGGGCTCGGTCAGCCGACCTTCGTGGGCAGCAGCGGACGGGTGTTTCCGGTGGCGATGAAGGCCTCGCCCTTGCTGCGCGCCTGGCTGGGCCGGCTGGCGGCACGGGGGGTGGTCGTGCGCCCCCGCCACGGCTGGATGGGCTGGGACGGGGACGCGCTGCGGTTCCAGGTCGGGGGTGGCGACGGGCGCGCCGTTCCTGGCCGTGACGGAGGTGGCGTTCCCGGCCGTGACGCGGATGGCGTCGTTGCGGGTCGCGCCGCGCCGGCCTTGGTCGTACGGCCGGATGTGACGGTTCTCGCGCTGGGCGGGGCGTCGTGGCCTCGGCTTGGGTCGGATGCCGCCTGGACCCCATGGATGGCGCCGCTGGTCACGCCGTTCCGGCCGGCCAATTGCGGCTTCGCCGTCGCCTGGTCCGCACCGTTTCGCGACCGGTTCGCCGGCCGGCCGCTGAAGCGGCTGGCGCTGCGCTTCGGCGGGACGGTCGTGCGCGGGGAGGCGGTGGTGACGTCGACCGGCATCGAGGGCGGCGCCGTCTATGCTTTGTCCGCGCCGTTGCGGGACGCGATCGAAACCCAAGGATCCGCGACGCTGGCGATCGACCTGCGGCCCGACCTTTGTCGCGCGGCGCTGGCCGAACGGCTGGGCGGGCCGGCGCGAGGCCAGTCGTTGAGCAACCGGTTGCGCAAGCAAGCCGGGCTGTCGGCGGAGGCGATCGGGCTGGTGCAGGAAGCGCTGCACGCCGGCGCGCCGTCCTTTGACCTTGCGGGGCTGATCAAGGCGCTCCCTTTGCGCCTGACCGGGACCGTTCCGATCGACCGCGCGATCTCCTCGGCCGGCGGGCTGCGCTGGGACGCGCTGGACGAGGGGCTGATGCTGCGCGACCGCCCCGGCGTCTTCGCCGCGGGCGAGATGCTGGACTGGGAGGCACCGACCGGCGGCTATCTGCTGCAGGCCTGCTTCAGCACCGGCGTCGCGGCGGCCCGCGGCGCGCTGCGCTGGCTGGAAGGCGGGACGCGGCCATGATGGCGAATGGGTTGCACTTGCCATGCCATTGGTTCAAATCAGCCCCCGACCAAAGATCCCGAGGGAGCCGATATGTCCGCCAGCAGGCCGAGGACTCTGTTCGACAAGATATGGGACAGCCATGTCGTCGAGAAAATGCCGGACGGCACCTGCATCCTTTATATCGACCGGCACCTTCTCCATGAAGTCACCAGCCCCCAGGCGTTCGAGGGGCTGCGGCTGGCCGGCCGCAAGCTGCGCCGGCCGGACCTGACGATCGCCGTCGCGGACCACAACATCCCGACCGTGGGGTCGCGGCTGCCGTCCGACATCAAGGAGGAGGACAGCCGCATCCAGGTGCAGACGCTGGAGAAGAACGTCAAGGAATTCGGGGTGCCGTATATCCCGATCCTCGATAAGCGGCAGGGCATCGTGCATATCATCGGGCCGGAGCTTGGCCTGTCGCTGCCGGGGCTGACGATCGTGTGCGGCGACAGCCATACCTCCACGCACGGCGCGCTGGGCGCGCTGGCCTTCGGCATCGGCACCTCGGAAGTCGAGCACGTGATGGCGACGCAGACGCTGCTGCAGCGCCCGGCGAAGAACATGCAGATCGACGTGTCGGGCACGCTGGGGTTCGGCTGTTCGGCCAAGGACATCGTGCTGGCGATCATCGGCAAGATCACCACGGCCGGCGGGACCGGGCACGTGATCGAATATACCGGCGACGCGATCCGCGCGCTGGACATGGCCGGCCGCTGCACCATCAGCAACATGTCGATCGAAGCCGGCGCCCGGGCCGGCCTGATCGCGCCCGACCAGACGACGTTCGACTACGTCAAGGGACGGGATTTCGCCCCCAAGGGCGCGGCGTTCGAGCAGGCGGTCGCCTATTGGAGGACGCTGCCGTCCGATCCGGGCGCGCATTACGACACGGTGGTGAAGCTGACGACGGCCGAGATCGCGCCGATGGTGACCTGGGGCACGACGCCGGGCGCCGTGGTGCCGGTGACGGGCGTGGTGCCGAACCCGGCCGAGGAAGCGGACGAGGGCAAGCGGACGCAGTTGAACCGGATGCTGGAATACATGGGCCTCGCCCCCGGCCAGCACATGGAGGACCTGGGGATCGACGTGGTCTTCATCGGCTCCTGCACCAACGGCCGGATCGAGGACATCCGCGCCGCCGCCGCGGTCGCCAAGGGCCGCAAGGTGGCCGACGGCGTGCAGGCGATGGTGGTGCCGGGGTCGGGCCTGGTGAAGCAGCAGGCGGAGGCCGAGGGGCTGGACAGGATCCTGCTGGAAGCCGGGTTCGAATGGCGGGAGCCGTGCTGCTCGATGTGCCTGGGGATGAACCCGGACAAGCTGACGCCGGGCCAGCGCTGCGCGAGCACGTCGAACCGGAACTTCGAGGGCCGGCAAGGCCCGAACGGCCGGACGCACCTGGTCTCCCCGGCCATGGCGGCGGCCGCGGCGGTGACGGGGAAGCTGACCGACGTGCGGCAGTTGATGTGAAAGCGTGCGGCGAGCGAAATCCGCAGGGTGGCGGACCCGGGGGTGATGAACCCGGCGGGACCAGGCGCCTCCGCCGTGACGCCCGCATAAAGCGTCCCATGTTTGCGGTTCGACATGATATACAGAAATCCGCCCATCGCCCGGATCATGCCGGCCCAGCCTTAACGTCCCCTTACGCCTAGAGGGAAAACGCCCATGGAACCTTTCACCACGCTGACCGCCGTCGCCGCGCCGATGCCGATGCAGAACATCGACACCGACAAGATCATCCCGGCGCGTTTCCTCAAGACCATCAAGCGCTCGGGCCTTGGCGTTCACCTCTTCGATCCGCTGCGCTTCAACAAGGACGGGTCGGAGAATCCCGGTTTCATCCTCAACCAGGAACCGTACCGCAAGGCGCAGATCATCGTTGCGCATGAAAACTTCGGCTGCGGCTCCTCCCGCGAGCATGCGCCCTGGGCGTTGCTGGATTTCGGCATCCGCTGCATCATCGCGCCCGACTTTGCCGATATCTTCTACAACAACAGCTTCAAGAACGGCATCCTGCCGATCCGGCTGCCGCGTGCCGTCTGCGACATGCTGATCGAGGACTCCAAGCTGGGCGGCAACGCGCGCGTCACGATCGACCTGGACCGCCAGGTGGTCGTGCGGCCGAGCGGGGAGGAGATTCCGTTTGAGATCGATCCGTTCCGCAAGCACCTGCTGCTGAACGGCCTCGACGATATCGGCCAGACCATGCAGCACGGCGCCGCGATCGACAGCTACGAGAGCGCCCGCGGCAAATCCCAGCCCTGGCTTCCCACGACCACAGCCGCCTGAACGAAGGACTCCACGACGATGCCCGCCAACAAGAAACTGCTGATCCTGCCCGGTGACGGCATCGGCCCCGAGGTGATGCGCGAAGTACGCCGCGTCATCGAGTGGATGGACCGACGCCGGATGGTGACCTTCGACATCTCCGACGACCATGTCGGCGGGTCGGCGATCGACCTTTATGGCACGCCGATCACCAACGAGACGATGGAGAAGGCCAAGGACGCCGACGCCATCCTGTTCGGCTCCGTCGGCGGTCCGAAATGGGACAAGCTGGGCTTCGCCCTGCGGCCCGAGATCGCGATCCTGCGCCTGCGCAAGGAGCTTGACCTGTTCGCCAACCTTCGGCCGGCGACGGTGCTCGATCCGCTGGTGGACGCCTCGACCCTGAAGGCGGACGTGGTGCGCGGGCTCGACCTGATGATCGTGCGCGAGAGCACGGGCGGCATCTATTTCGGCGAGCCGCGCGGCATCGAGACGCTGCCCGACGGCAGCAAGCGCGGTTACGACACCGAAACCTATACGACGGCGGAGATCGAGCGGGTGGCGACCATCGCGTTCGAACTCGCCCGCAAGCGCCAGGGCCGGGTCTGCAGCGTCGAGAAGGCGAACGTCATGCAATCCGGCCTGTTCTGGCGGCAGACGGTGACGGCGCTGCACCAGCGGGAATTCGCCGATGTCGAGTTGTCGCATATGTACGCCGACAACTGCGCGATGCAGCTTGTGCGCAATCCGCGGCAGTTCGACGTGATCGTCACCTCCAACCTGTTCGGCGACCTGCTGTCGGACCTGGCATCGATGCTGACCGGCAGCCTGGGCATGCTGCCCTCGGCCACGCTGGGCGCCGTGCAGCCGTCCGGCAAGCGGCATGCGCTGTATGAGCCGATCCACGGCAGCGCGCCCGACATCGCCGGCAAGGGCATCGCCAACCCGCTGGCGCAGACCCTGAGCTTCGCGATGCTGCTGCGCTATTCCTTCGGCATGGACGAGGATGCGAAGCTGATCGAGCAGGCCTGCGTCAACGTGCTGAAAAACGGCCTGAGAACGGCGGATATCATGAGCGCCGGCACCGCCCGCGTGGGCACCGCGGTCATGGGCGAGTCGATCCTGCGGGAGCTTGACAAGCTCGCAGCCTAGGGGTGCGGAGAAGGGGGTTGCGGTGGCGCCACGGTTCCGCTACACCCCGCCCCCTGCCGTGGGCACCCGTAGCTCAATTGGATAGAGCACCAGACTACGAATCTGGGGGTTGGAGGTTCGAGTCCTTCCGGGTGCGCCATTCTTTCCAAGACCTTAGGCGCATTCCCAAACATTGGCAGTCACCGCTGGGCCGCGATCGATCCCCCGGGCCGATGGGCCCATGCGCACCGCCGGGGCAAGGGGCGACGCCCCCCGCGGATACGGATTTGACCTGGGTCGGAGATGCCTGATGCGGATCCTCACGCTCCTCACAGTGGTTCTGACAGCGATCGCGCTCGCGGCTTGCAGCGGCGCGCGCGACGACACGGGGCAGTCCCATCGCGGCCAGAGCGGCCCCTATGTCGGCGGCAGCGCCGGGGTGGGGTTCTAGGGTTCTCGGTGCGATCCCCGCCTCTCCTGGCGGGAGCCGGTCACGCGTGTCACGACGACCCGCCCGAGGCACCATCCGCCGCCTGGTCTGGCGGGCTCGAAATTCCGCGTCCTGTTCATCCCGCATCAACCGCTCGATCGTGAGGTCGGCGTGACACGGTCCGCGGATCAGCCAGTATGCTCCAGGTCCGGCTTCGTCGCTCTGGGGAGAGCCAAGGCTGGCCGCTGCATTGCGACGGCGACGCAATGGTGGCCAATTACCGATCTGCCGGTGGTAAGATCGACGCCGTAGCAAACTTTGAGGACATCCAATGATTCGAAACGCGCTACGAGCAATGTCGCTAGCAGTGCCTGCGATCAAGCGATTGTCTGACCAACGCGACTCGCTGCTTCGAGAGGTAGAGGCATTGAAGGCGGAAAAGGCCTCGGCGCCCCGGCAAACAGCAGAAATGCGGAGCCGTACACCGGCCCCATCCCGTTCCAACGATTCTGCCGCTATTGCACGAAGCGACGTCGAGGCGATCGTTGCTCATGCAATCGAAGCGGCAAAACAGGACATCCGTTCTGAATATACGTCCCTTCCTCGCTTTGCCTATCATCTGCCGTTCGACTATGAGATGCAGACCATGCCGCCGGTTTTCGACGAGCCGGTTCGGGTTGACGGAGAACCTCTCCCCCTTCCGCCGGTGGCGGAGCGCCACGGGAGCACCACCACGGACCAAGATTACCTGGACTGGGGCCGGTACGAGAGGGACATCATCCTTGGGTATGCCCGCGATGTTTTGCCGTCGATGGAACGCATTTCCATCATGGATTTCGGCTGCTCGTCAGGCCGCATCCTTCGGCACTTTTATCCGGAAGTGAAAGAAAACCAATGGCAGGTGACCGGCGTCGATGTGTCAGCACGCCGGATTGAATGGATGCGGCGAAACTTTCCGCCCGAATTCCAGGTTTATACGGGCAGCTTTCTTCCCGTTATGCCGTTCGAGGACAACACCTTTGACATCATCTATGGGATGAGTGTGTTCACCCATATCAAGTATCTCTGGGACCTGTGGCTGCTCGAACTGCGACGCATTTTGAAGCCCGGCGGAGTGCTTATCCAAAGCGTCCATACCGAACACGCATGGGACTACTTCGTGGATCATGCTGACGATCCTGCCGTGCGGGATTCGCTCGGTCCGATGATCATCAACCATAAGCAGATGCCGGCGGATTTCGTCTATTACGGCGACCTTGATAAGAATCAGGTCTTCTGGAAGAAGGACATCGTGGTGGAGTTCTGGGGGCGTTATTTCGACGACGTCAAAGTCTACCCGCCGCCCGAGCGCTATAGTTACCAGAACTGGGTTGTTGCGCGGAAACCCTAGTGCCGAATGGTCCGGGTCGCTCAAGGGAAGGCGGCCTGACAGCGCCATCGCCTGGCGAGATCGCGGCTTCCGGTTGGCAGCCCGTCGAGCAACTCCAGGGCCTCTGTCGCCTGCTGTCTTGTGAGATTGGCGGGGTTTGACGGCAGATCGAGGGCCTCGTCGGTCATCAGGCGGAACGCCGGTGCGGACACGGAACGGTGACCCGCTTGAATGGTTGAAGAAACGACCTGGATCCGTTAAGCAACAAGCGCCTATCGCAAAAACGATACCTTGACGCACCAAGGGATGGGCGGCCGAAGTCGCGCATTCCGGGCGGAAGACCCCCCGCTGCGATCCAGCCGTACGGAGGAAATCCAGAATGCCAGCGATCTACGTCGAAGTCGGCAAAATGAACACCAGCAAAGCGCCGAAGGAATACGCCGCAAAGGCCGAGGCCGCCATGAAGGACGCCGTGACCTCCGCCGTCAAAGGCGACAAGGCGCTGACGGATAAGAAAGGCGAAGGCTATACCGTCCGCCTGAGCGTCGCCGACCTGAAAGTCGACGGCGGCAAGGTGAGCTGCAAGCTCTCCGGCGAACTGGTCCGAGCGCCCAAGCCGGAGATGGTTTCGACATCGATCTCGGCCAGCGCCAACGCGCAGGGCGGCAAGCCGGAAAGCCTGGTCGTGGACTGCGTCGGCGCCGCCGCCGAGTCGATGATGAAAAAGATCATCCCCGTGATGAAGGCACAGGCCCGATAGCGCAGTCGGTCAGAGCACAGGCCCAGGGGCGTTACCGTTGGGCGTTACCGTTGGGCGTTACCGTTTCGGCCGGCACAGGTCGGCCATCGCGGCGGTCAGCGCGCCCAGCAGCATCAGGCACGCCATCGGCCGCGCCGTGCCGTCCGCGAACACCCCCACCACCAGCCCGCTGACCCCGCCCAGGCAAAACTGCATCGTCCCCATCAAGGCCGACGCGCTGCCCGCATGCGCGGCGTGGCGGGAGAGCGCCCCCACCGTCGCCCCCGGATTGACGAAGCCCATGCAGCCCATGCTGACCAGGATCGGCGCCGCGACCAGCCACCAGGGTCCGGCCTCGCTGAAGGCGAGGGCGGTCAGCACGATCGTGGCGACGACATAGGTCCAGACTGCGCCACGCAGGATGGCCGACGGTCCCAGCAGCCGCATCAGCCGGGGGTTCACCTGGGACGCCGCGATGTAACCGGCCGCGCAGGTGCCGAACAGCATGCCGAATTGCGCCGGCGAGAGGTGGAAGCGGTCGATGAACACGCCCGGCGCACCGCCGAGATAGGCGAACACGCCAAAGAACGCGCACGCCCCGATCAGGGCGTGGCTGGCGAATCCGCGCTCCGTGATGATCGCCCGGTAGCGCACGACCTGTTCGGTCAGGCTCAACCGCGTCCGGCGCGGCGGGGGCAGCGTCTCGGGCATCAGGAACCAGACCACGCCGGCGCAGACCCCGCCGTAGATCGCCGCCAGCCAGAAGATCGCCTGCCAGCCCAGGGTGGTGTCCACGAACCCGCCCAGCGTCGGCGCGAGGATGGGGGCCACGCCCATGACCAGGATCAACTGGCTCATCATCCGCGCCGCCGCGTGCCCGTCCGACAAGTCGCGCACCACCGCTCGGGGCACCACCGTGCTGGCGGAGCCGCCGATCGCCGCCAGGAACCGCATCAGCGACAGGATCGTAAGGTTGGGCGCCAGCGCGCAGCCGATCGAGGCGGCGGTGTAGAGCGCCGTCCCGATCACCAGCGGTCCGCGCCGGCCGAACCGGTCGGAAAGCGGCCCCTGGGTGATCTGGCCGATCGCCAGCCCCAGGAACCACATGGCCAGCGTGATCTGCGCCGTTCCGGGCCGGCCGCCCATGGCGGCCTCGATCGCCGGAAAGGCCGGCAGGTACATGTCGGTCGAGATCGGCCCCACGGCCGTCAGAAAGCCGAGTAGCGTCGGTAGCCATGAGGGGAAGCGCATCGCGGCAGTTTTGGTGCCATGTTCGGGGCGCCACCACCGACATTACGGCATGACGGCCTCGCGGCATCGTGCACGCCGGACCCCGCCGATGGCCTTATCTATGGCGAAGGACAAGAAAAGGAGGAACGGATGGTGGACCCGCAGCACAAGATGACGGCGCAGGACCTGATGTCGGTGCATGGCCTGGCCGCCCAGGCGGTGGTCCGGGAACGGCTGGAGGAAGCGCGGCTGCAGGGCGACGCGTCCGGCATGGCCCGCTGGCAGAACGTCGAAGCGGCGATCAGCGAGCTTCGCCGGACGAAGCCGGCCGGCGCCTGATCCCGTGCCGGCCGGGCCTCAACCCGGCCATGACACGGAGAAGCGGACGGGATATCCCGCCTTGTCCCCATGAAGACAGGACTTTCGGCATGGATATCCCCCGCCACTTCGCGCTGCTGGCCCTCGTGACGCTGCTGGCGGCGTGTTCGGCTCCGCCGCCTGCCCAACAGGCGGTGTCGTATCCCGAACCGGCACCCGGCACCGTGACCACCCATCTGAATGGATCGGTCGGGACCACGTTCAGCATCAAGCCGTAACGCCTTCTACGCCCCCGCCAGGATCGCGTCGGCGATCTTCTCCGCCGTCATCAGTGTCGGGATGTTCGTATTGGCGCACGGGACCACCGGGAACAGCGACGCGTCCACGACGCGCAGCCCGCCGACGCCGCGCACCCGCCCCGCCGGATCGGTCACCGCCATCGGGTCGCCGTCCGCACCCATGCGGCAACTGCAGGATGCATGCCAGACGCCGATCGTGGCGCGGCGGATGAAGCTCTCCAGCTTCTCCTCGCTGTTCATCACCTCGGTGAAGTTGTCGCCCTCCACGACGAAATTCTCGATCAGGTAGCGGCGCAGCGGCGCCGGGCCGTCCAGCAGCTTGCTGATCAGGCCGGTCAGGATCTTGTTGCGCGTGTTGACCACCCCGATCCGCCGCACCCGGTCGCTGTACGCGGCCGGGAACGGGTCGGTCGTCACCGCCCGCAGCGGGGCGCTGACCTGCATCGCGGCCATGCGGCGGAACCCGTCGGCCAGCCGCTCCAGGTCGCGCGAGTCCGACAGCAGGTTGAACTCGACGATCGGCTCCACCGTCGGATCGACCGAGGCGAGCCGGACCTGCCCCGCTTCCGAATAGGTCTTGTTCACGAACACCAGCAGCGAAGCGATCTGCTCGCCCACCGCGTGCCAGGCCGACTTGCTGGCGGCGGCGACGAACATGTCGCCCGCCGGTGCGCCGGGAATGCCCGACGAGTAGCGCATCGCCACATGGATATGCCGCCGCGTCCGCCCGTCGAGCCGAGCGCGGGGGCGCAGGTAGGAGGCGAGGGCGATGGAGGGGTGGTCCATCAGCCTTTGCCCGACGCCGGGCAGGTTCATCAGGACCGGGATGCCCAGGTCCCGCAGGTGGCCGGCCGGGCCGATGCCGGCGCGCATCAGGTGCGCGGGGCTGTGGATGGCGCCCGTGGACAGGATCACCTCCTTGGCCCGGAAGGTCGCCGGCTTGCCCGCGACCATGGCCCGCACGCCGCGGCAGACGCCGTCCTCGAACACCAACTCGCGCACCAGCGTCTCGGTGCTGATCGTCAGGTTCCCACGCGCTCGGACCGAGGAATCGAGGTAGCCGGCGGCGGCGGACACGCGCTTTTCGTCGAAGTTGGAGATGGTGATCGGGAAATACCCGTCCTGGAACACGCCGTTCTGGTCCGGCAGGTATTTGAAGCCGGCCAACTCGAAGGCCTGCGCCGCCGCGTGGGCATGGCCGCACCAGGCTTCGCGCGGGATGCGGCGGATGGGGATGCGGCCGTCCTTGCCGTGCAGCGGGCCGTCGAAGTCGACGTCGCGTTCCAGCTTGCGGAAATAGGGCAGCACGGATTCCCAGCCCCAGCCGGCGGCGCCGCGGCTTTCCCATTCGTCGTAGTCGGTCGGCGCCCCCCGGTTGGCAAGCTGCCCGTTGATCGAGGACCCGCCGCCCAGCACCCGCGCCTGCTCGTATTTGCGCAGCGGCGGCGGGTCGCGCGACGGATCGTTGTGCGAAACGACCTGGGTGCGGACCTTCAACTCGGTCCAGTGGAAGCGGGGGTCGAAATAGGCGACGCCGGGGTAGGAATCGAGGATCTCGGGCGGGACCTTGCCGTCAGGCGTGTCCTGGCCGGCTTCGCACAGCAGCACCGTGTGGGCGCTGCGGGCGGAGAGCCGGTTCGCCAGGACCGAACCCGCCGATCCGCCGCCCACGATGATGGTGTCGTAGTCCATTCCCTCGCCCCGCGTTGTTTGGGTGGTTATTAGCGGATGGGGGGTGGGGGGCAAGGGTCGGTGGGGTTGGATTGCGGGTTTGGACCCGGCCATCGGTATGGCGTTATGAAGGACCATCCAGGAAAAGGAGGTGATGGAGATGAATCGGCCCGAGGAGACGGCGGAGGCATTCCAATCGGCCTGGAACGCTCACGACATGGCGGCTTTCGGGTCCCTCTTCCATGACACGGCGACCTTCGTGAATCGGTTTGGCCACTATGTGCATGGCGTCAATGAGATCATCGCGCTCCACCGCCCCATTCATGAAACCATCTATCGCGACTCCGCGCTCCGGAATGAACTCATCGATGTCGTCCCGATCGGCGATGGAGCGGCCGTCGTGCATTTCTGGAGTCGTCTCCGCACGGGCGAAGCCCATCCGGCCGGGCCGCATGAGGTCGACACGCTGGTCCTTGCCGTGACGACACGACGAGATGGTGTTTGGCGCATCCAGGCGTTGGAGAACGTTACTTTGACTGATCCCAGAACTGGCGAAACGATTCTGAGGCGCTGAACCGGCCGGAGGCAAGCTTCAAGGGCAATTCCGAAGGCGCGGCGTATGGATCGGCTTGCGGGTGGAGGGGCCGTGCTGGGGCCTCCGGCCCTTCTGTTCACAACACGACCGCCACGCCGCTGATCAGGAGCGACACGAGGATCAGGCGCCGGAACACGACGTCGTTGACGTGGCGAAAGAGACGAAGACCCAGCCAAGTACCGGCAAGAACACCGGGCGCGCAGGCGATGTACAGCGACGTCAATCCATGAGCGAGCATGCCGACGCGGGAGAAATACGCCAAGGTCGCGACCTGCATGGTCAGGATGAACGGCTGGATGGTCCCGCGCTGGATATCCTTCGGCAGGCCCAGGAGGTTGCACCAGATCGTCGGCAGCGCGCCCGGAAAGGCGATGGCGCCGCCAAGCAGTCCGCCGCCGAGGCCGACAACGACCTCGGCCCATGATTTGTCGAACCGAAAGACGGTGTCCGGCTTCAGCAGCATGTAGCCGCTGTAGCAGATCAGGAAGAGGCCGAAACCGACCCCGAAGGTCTGCGGATCGAGGGTTTGCAGCAGTCGTGCGCCCAGCGGGATGCCCAGGACACCGCCGATCAGGAACCGAAGGCAGCGCCGCCATTGCATGCTGTGCCAGAGGTTGATGATGCTGACCATCTGGGTCGTGATGCTGCAAGCCAGGAGCAACGGCACGGCGATGGCTGGCGCTTGCCAATGGAACAGCAGGGCACCGGCGATCGCGGAAAAGGCGAACCCGGCCAGCCCGGCCGCCAGGGCGCCGACGAACATGGCGCCCATGGTCGCCAACGTCGTCAGGTCGACGGCCGGGTGGCGCAACAGGCCGATGCCGATCGTCAGGGCCACCGCCACGATGGAGAGCGCACCGAACAACCGGACGCCGGGACGAAGCGATGCGACGGATGGGCACGCGGCATAGTCCGCGACGGCCACGATCATTTTGATGGCGCACTTCATTTCCAAATCCCTGGAGGAATGCTCAGCAATGGGCCGACAGCGTTCGGCCGACTATGTCCGGTCAGTGCGAACTTGCCTTGAATTTTCCGGCAGAATGCAGGCTGCGGCGGATCGCGTTACTCGAAACCGCCGCACCTGAACCGATATCGAAATGACCTGTCGAGAGAAGCGCCACCAATCGGATGCTCGTGGCGCTCTCCTGTTCAGTGGGAGCGATGTTTCTCCTGGTGCACCGTTCCCTTGCCCAGTACCTCAAGAAGCGAACCGAGCTTTCCGCCTGGGCTGCGGGTCAGGGAAATTTCGGCACCGTTGGTGAGCGAACCAAGCGGACTGGGCCCGTGAAACTCGCGGACCGTTGTTTCGTCGCCGCCTTCGGCAGCGATGGCAATCAGCTCTTCGTCCTTTTCCGTGCCGTAGATCGCCAGCCGCGTTGTGCCGCTGATTGTCTGAGGGTGCTTCAGGACGACCTTCATTTCTTGACCCTCCTCGGTGAAGGTCGCAACGGCCTTGCCCGTTTCGGGGTCGATAAGTTCGGCTTTTCCTCTGAACATCGCCTTCTCCTAAGACAACGTTGAACTGTTGCCGTCGTGGGCAGGACCGTCACGAATCCGGTTTGATCTGAGGACGCAGCCGGGGGCCAGCCCCTTCTCGAGATCCTTGGACGCGTTCATCCACGACGAAAGGCCCGCACGCCCATGCATTGAAGGTTCGCCGCAAGGCCTCGGCCCACACATAAAGTCCAAAGATATTCTCGCGCGCTATGACATTCGTCACACCGCCGGGGACAATTCCTGAAAGCTGGGACGATGCGTTCTCGTCGGCTTTTGAGCCATCGTCAGGCAGCGGCCATCACCTGCCGGAGATCATCGTCGTTCTTCCCGCGCTATCTCACGCCCGCACATGCGCCCGCAAAACGAACGCCAGGTCCCAGGCATCCGCGATCGCCTCCATCCGCGCCACCGCGTCCTCCAGCAGATAAACCCCCTCCGGGGTCAGCACGTCCCCGGCCAGCCCCCGGAACTTCCCGCGGATCTCCTCCTCGGTGAACGGATCGTTGAAATCGCCCCGATGGCTCTCCACCGCGCACGTCCCCGACCGTCCGTCGACCAGCCGGACCGTGACCCTGGCGGGGCGCAGGGCCGGGACCTTGGCGGTCATGGCGGCGTCCTCCTCGATATGCACGCGCTTACGCAATGAAACCACCGCCGGCTCCCGCAACGCTTCATCCCCCGTCGCGGCATGGTCCGCCCGGCCTGTCACCGCCATGACCGCGGCGATGTGCGGCAGGGAGTATTTGGAGGCGAAATAGTTCTCCGGGTCCGGGTTCGACATGACGGAGGCGAAACGGTACGTCGCGACGTCGATCCGGTCGATCTCCTCCGGTTTCGGTTGCAACTGGTCCAGCACCGCCTTCAACGCATCCAGGGCCGGATGGATCGGATTGCAGCAGGCATACAGCCGGAAATAGTTGCGGGTGATATGCCAGACCGTCCCCAGGTCCTCGACCAGTCCTGCGGGCGCGAAGCCGCGGCCGGTCAGGTTGCCCAGCCCGATCTCGATCGCATCCGCCTGCGCCGTGAACCCGGCCGCCGCCAGCTCGGGCGCCAGGACGCCGGCGAATCCGGACATGCCGCCCGCCGCGTTCAGCGCCGTCGCCCCCGCCCCGACGCTCGTATAGCTCGGCGTCAACACAAGCGTCGCCGCCGCGCGCATCGCCAGGCTGACGCCGGCCGCGTCCATGCCCCGCAGCGCCGCCCCCGCTGCCGCGGCCCCGATCAGGCACACCTGGCCGTTCTGGTGCGCCAGCGGCCACGGCGTGAACGCCAGCGACAGCCGGGCGGCGACGTCATAGCCCAGGATGAAGGCGCGCAGGACCGCCTGGCCGGACAGGTTCCGCGCCTCGGCGGCGGCAAGAAGACCCGGCAGGATCTGCACCGCCACCTGGCCGGAGGCCATGCGCAGCCCCTCGCACAACTCGATCGCCCGCCCGGCGATGCCGTTCAGCAGCGCGGCCACGGGCGGCGAGGCGGCGGACCAGTCGCACCCGAACGCGGTCGCGCCCGCGTCCTTGGCCCCCGTGCCGTTGGCCAAGGACGCGCGCAGGGCGCGTACCTCGGGCCGGCCGGTGCCGCCCAGGATGACGCCCAGCGTGTCCAGCAGCGTCAGCTTGGCATGCTGCTTCACCGCGGCGGGGATGTCGTCCCACGCCGTCTCGGCGGCGAAGGCGGCCAGTCGTTCGATCTCCGCGCCCATCGGTCGGCTCCCGTGCTGTTGCGACGGGAACGGTAGCACGGGACCCGGCCGCTACGACCCCTTGCCCTCGGTCTTCGCCTGCGCGTCCTCCGAGACGCCGCCGTCGGGGCGCCACCGGCCGGAGGCCTTCAGCGCCTCGGCGACGTTCTTGGGCATGTATTTCTCGTCGTGCTTGGCCAGCACCTCGCTCGCCTTGAACACGCCGTCGGACTGTTCCACGCCCGTCACGACAACGCCCTGGCCCTCGCGGAACAGGTCGGGCAGCGGGCCGGTATAGACGACTGCCTGGCTGTCGGTGCCGTCGGTGACCTTGAAGCGCACGGTCGCGTCGGCCCGCTGCACCGTGCCGGCCTGCACCAGGCCGCCCAGGCGCACCTGCTGACCGTTGACCGGCCGGCCCGCAAGCTGGGAGGGCGTGACATAGAACACCAGGCTGCCGCTCATCGCCCACAGCGCCAGCGCGGCGGAGGACGACACCGCCACCAGGATCGTCGTCACGAACACCAGCCGGCGGTTCTTCCGGGTCATCGGGCAGCCTTCCCGTTGTCGATCCCCTTCAGCACCCGCCGCGCCGCCGCCCGGCGGGTGAAGGCCAGGACGGTCAGCGCCAGGGGCGTGCCCAGGGCGATGACATAGGCGGCGATGATGAAGGGGGCGTGGGTCATCCCTCGGCGCTCGCGAACAGGCGGGCGGCCAGTTGGTTGCGGGCCTGCCGTTCCAGGATGGCCGCCTGCAGGCGGCAGAAGACGATGCCGAAGAAGATCAGGGTGAAGCCGATCGCGGTGAAGGGCAGGGGCCAGAAGATGCTCATGGCGATGGTCGGCGCGCCGGTCAGGGTGATGGAGGCCGGCTGGTGCAGCGTGTTCCACCAGTCGACGCTGAACTTGATGATCGGCAGGTTGACCACCCCGATCAGCGCGAAGATCGCCGCCGTGCGCTGGCCGCGCGTGTCGTCGTCATAGGCGCGCAGCAGGACGATATGGCCGATATACAGCACAAGCAGGATGAACACCGAGGTCAGCCGCGCGTCCCACACCCACCAGGTGCCCCAGGTCGGCTTGCCCCACAGGCTGCCGGTCGCCAGGCAGACGGCGGTGAACGCGGCCCCGACGGGGCTGATCTCGGCCGCCGCGAGGTCGGCCAGCGGATGACGCCAGACCAGCGACACGAAGCTGCACGCCGCCAGCCAGGCATAGCCGAGGGAGGCGAGCCAGGCGAACGGCACATGGACGTACATGATCCGGACGGTGTCGCCCTGCTGGTAATCGGGCGGCGTGATGAACAGCCCGCCGCCCACGCCGATCGCGGTCAGCAGGACGCCGACGCCGAACAGCCACGGCAGCAGCCGCGCCGAATACCGCATGAACCGCGTGGGGCTGGCCAGCCGGTTGGTCGCGCCCGAAAGCCGCGCATAGGTTGCCGTTAAGATCACCGTCGTCCCAAGATTACGAACAAGTCATTGAGGGCAAAGCGTTATCTACCATGATCGGGGCGGGCTGACGACACCCATTCCGGCTCCTATCCGTGGAAGCGGTCGCACTCATCTGCGGCCGCGATCGTTAACCGTCATGGCCGGCACAAGGCCGACCATGACCGGGAGGACCATGTCGCCGCCGCGTCACGCCCCTTCCAATTCCTCCCGCAGCATCTCCAGCGTCAACCATTGTTCCTCCGCCTCGGCCAGACTCGCCTGCGCGGCCGCCAGCGCCCGGGTCGCCTCGGCGAAGCGCGCCGGCTGCTTCGCGTACAGGTCCGGGTTGGCCAGTTCCGCGTTCAGGCGGGCGATGGCGGCTTCCAGGTCCGCCATCCGGCCGGGCAGGGTCTCCAGCGCGTGCTTGTCCTTGAAGGACAGCTTGCGGGACGGCCCCTTCGCCGCCGGAACCCCCGCCGGTCCCCCCGTCGGAACCCCCGCCGGACCCCCCGCCTTCGGCCGCTCCGCCGGACGCGCGGAGGGTTTCGCCGCCCGCAAATCCTGTCCCCGCTGCACCAGCATGTCGCTGTAGCCGCCGGCATACTCGACCCAGCGCCCGTCGCCCTCCGAGGCGATCACCGAGGTCACGACGCGGTCCAGGAAGTCGCGGTCATGGCTCACCAGCAGCACCGTGCCGGTGTAGTCGGCCAGCCGTTCCTGCAGCAGTTCCAGCGTCTCCAGGTCCAGGTCGTTGGTCGGTTCGTCCAGCACCATCAGGTTCGACGGCTGGGCGAAGGCCAGCGCGAGCGTCAGCCGTCCCCGCTCCCCGCCCGACAACACACCGACCGGTGTGTTCGCCTGCTCGGGGGCGAACAGGAAGTCCTTCATATAGCTCATGACATGGCGGTTCTGGCCGTTCACCGTCACCGTGTCGCCCTTGCCGCCGGTCAGCGTCTGCACCAGCGTCCGGTCGGGATCGAGGCTGTCGCGCCGCTGGTCCAGCGTCACCTCGGCCAGGTTGGTGCCCAGCTTCACCGACCCGGCGTCCGGCGCCAGCTTGCCGGTCAGGATGTTCAGCAGCGTCGTCGTCCCTGCGCCGTTCGGCCCCACGATCCCCAGCCGGTCCCCCCGGATGACCCGGACCGAGACGTCGCGGACCACGGTGCGGCCGTCGAAGGCCTTCGACACGTCCTCGGCGACGATGACCAGCCGGCCGGAGACATCCGCCTCGGCCGCTTCCAGCTTCACCTTGCCGACCGTGGCGCGCTGCTCCTTGTGGCGCTTGCGCAGCGCGTGCAGGTCCGCCAGGCGCCGGACGTTGCGCTTGCGCCGAGCGGTGACGCCGTAGCGCAGCCAGTCTTCCTCCATCACGATCTTGCGGCCCAGCTTGTGGCGTTCCAGTTCCTCCTGTTCCAGGACCTGGTCGCGCCAGGCCTCGAAATGCGCGAAGCCCTGGTCCAGCACGCGGGTCATGCCGCGGTCGAGCCAGACGGTGGTGCGGGACATCCGCTCCAGCATGCGGCGGTCGTGGCTGATCAGGACCAGCGCCGACCGCATGCCGCCGAGTTCGGCTTCCAGCCACTCGATGCCCGGCAGGTCGAGGTGGTTGGTCGGCTCGTCCAGCAGCAGGATGTCGGGTTCCGGGGCCAGCACGCGGGCCAGCGCCGCACGCCGGGCCTCCCCGCCGGAGAGGTGGGCCGGGTCCTCGGCGCCGGTCAGGCCAAGCTGCTCCAGCAGGTAGGCGGCGCGGTGGCGGTCGGTGGCGGCGGCGTCGCCCATGCCGGCCTCGACATAGGCGAGCGTGGTGTCGAAGCCGGCGAAGTCCGGCTCCTGCGGCAGATAGCGGATGGTGGCGCCGGGCTGGGCGAAGCGGCGGCCGGCATCGGGCTCGATCAGGCCGGCGGCGATCTTCAGCAGCGTGGACTTGCCGGAGCCGTTGCGCCCGACCAGGCACAGCCGGTCGCCGGCCGAGACGGACAGGGACGCGCCGGTCAGCAGAGGCGTGGCGCCGAAGGTCAGGGCGATGTCCTGCAACGCGAGAAGGGGTGGGGCCATGGGGCGGGTTCTAGCGCCGCGGGGCGGGGATGGCCAATCGGCCGGTGCCGGCATCTTGTGGAGAGCCCATCTGTCCGGCCAATCCCAGCCCGGCTATAATGTCCGGTGAGACAGTCATCCGAAGGCAGCCATGATCCGCCAACCGGACCCGAAGCCCGAGATCCTCGCCCGCCGCGCCGATATCGTCGCCGGCCTGCGCGCCATCCTGCCGGAGGCCGGCGTCATCGCCGACGACCTCCGCCTCAAGCCCTATGAGACCGACGGGCTGGCGGCATATCGTCAGCCTCCGCTCGCCGTCACGCTGCCGGAGACGACCGAGCAGGTCGCCGCCATCCTGCGCTTCTGTCACGAGAACGGGGTGCGCATCGTCCCTCGCGGCGCCGGCACCTCGCTGTCGGGCGGGGCGCTGCCGCTGGCGGACGCCGTCGTCGTCGGCATGATGCGGATGAACCGGATCCTGGAGGTCAACTACCCGGATCGTTACGCGGTCGTGCAGGCGGGCGTGACCAATATCGGCATCACCAACGCCGTCGCCGCCGACGGGTTCTTCTATGCGCCCGACCCGTCCAGCCAGCTTGCGTGCATGATCGGCGGCAACGTCAACATGAACTCGGGCGGGGCGCATTGCCTCAAATATGGTGTCACGGCGAACAACCTGCTGGGGCTGAAAGTCGTTACGATCGACGGCCAGGTCCTCGAAATCGGCGGCACCCACCTCGACTCCGCCGGCTACGACTGGCTTGGTTTCCTCACCGGCAGCGAAGGCCAGCTCGTGGTGGTTACAGAGGTAACGGTCCGTATCCTGCGGTCGGCGGAAGGCGCGCGCGCCATGCTCGCCGCGTTCAGGTCGAACGAGATCGCGGGCGCCTGCGTCGATGCGATCATTGCATCCGGCATCATCCCGGTGGCGCTGGAGTTCATGGACCGCCCCGCCATCCATGCCTGCGAGGCCTTCGCCCATGCCGGCTACCCGCTGGACGCCGAGGCCATGCTGATCATCGAGGTCGAAGGCAGCACCGAGGAGCAGGACCGCCTGCTGGCCCAGCTCTCCGACATCTGCCGGAACTACGACCCGATCAGCCTGAAGGTCTCCGGCTCGCCCGAGGAGTCGCTGGCGATCTGGAAAGGACGCAAGGGCGCGTTCGGGGCGATCGGGCGCATCAGCCCGGATTATCTGTGCATGGACGGAACGATCCCGACCAGCCAGTTGCCGAACGTGCTGCGGCGGATCCAGGAGATGTCCGACAGCTACGGCCTGAAGGTCGCCAACATCTTCCACGCCGGCGACGGCAACCTCCATCCGCTGATCATGTTCGACGCCAACGACGAAGCGAGCTTCCACGCGGCGGAGCAGTTCGGCGCCGACATCCTCAAGCTCTGCGTGGAGGTCGGCGGCTGCCTGACCGGGGAGCACGGGGTGGGCGTCGAGAAGCGCGACCTGATGCCGGTGCAGTTCCGGCCGCACGAGCTTGCCCAGCAGCGCCGGCTGAAATCGGCCTTCGATCCGGACTGGCTGCTCAACCCCAGCAAGGTCTTCCCGCTGACCGAGGCGGCATGACCGCGACCATGGCCCCCGCGGACGAAGACGGCATCGTCGCGGCAGTGGCCGAAGCGGCGGCCGCCCGCGAGCCGCTGCTCGTCCAGGGCAACGCCACCAAGTCCGCCATGCTCCGCCCGGTCCAGGCCGCTCGGACCCTCTCCACCGCCGGGTTGTCGGGCATCAGCCTGTACGCGCCCAAGGAGTTGATCATCTCCGCCCGGGCGGGGACGCCCCTGCGGGAGGTCGAGGCGGCGCTGTCGGAGGCCGGGCAGCATCTGATCGCCGAACCGCCGGACCTGACCGACCTGCTGGGCGGTGCCGACGCGCCGCAGACGCTGGGCGGGATCGTCGCCACCAACCTCTCCGGCCCGCGCCGCGTCGCCTGGGGGGCGATGCGCGACCACGTCATGGGCATCCGCGCGGTGACCGGGCGGGCGGAGATCATCCGCTCCGGCGGCCGGGTGCTGAAGAACGTCACCGGCCTCGACCTCTGCAAGCTGCTGACCGGCAGCCACGGCACGCTGGGCGTCATCACCGAGATCACGCTGAAGGTCCTGCCGGCGCCCGAGGCCACGGGCACGCTGGTGCTGCCCGGGCTGGACGCCGCAAAGGCGGTCGCGCTGCTGTCGGACGCGCTGGGCTCACCCTATGGCGTCTCCGGCGCCGCCTGGCTGCCGGCCGACGCTGCCAGCCGTATCGGCGCGGCGAAACAGCCGGTGGCGCTGGTCCGGATCGAGGAGTTCCAGCCCTCCGTCGCCTACCGCATCGCCCGCCTGCGCGACCAGTTCGCCGTTCCCGGCGCCTCCGTCCTCGACACCGAGGAAAGCCGCGTGCTGTGGCGGTCCGTGCGGGACGCGCGGCCGCTGCCGGGCGGGGAGGCGGTCTGGCGCGTGTCGGTCCGTCCCTCCGCCGGGCCGGTGGTGCTGGAGGCGGTGCAGCGGTTCGGTGTCGACGGCTTCCTCGACTGGGGCGGCGGTCTCGTGTGGCTCACCGGGCCGGCCACGCCGGCGGCGCACCTGGCGATCGAGGCGGTGGTCACGAAGATGGGCGGCACCTGGACGCTGATGCGCGCGCCGGACGCGCTGCGCGGATCGGTGCGGGTGGTGCCTGACGAGGTCGCGCCGCTGGCCCGCATCCGCCAGGCGGTGAAGGCGGCGATGGACCCGGCCGGCATCCTCAATCCCGGCCGGCTCTACGCGGGGGTTTGACGATGGTGTTCGTTCCGGCCGTCATCACCAATCTCATCATGATCGCCGCGGCGGTGGTGTCGGGGTTCCAGCATGCGCGGCTGAAATACCGTAACCCGGTCACCAACGTTCAGTTCGCGGTGATGGCGGCGACCCCGGTCCTGATCCTGGCCGTCACGCTGTACAACCGCGCCAGCCCATACCTGTCCGTCGTCTTCCTGCTGATCGCCCTGGCGGCGATGATGCTGACGATCCGGCAGCAGCGCATGATCCCGCCCAGACGAATGAACGAGTAGGCTCTTGCAGACCAACTTCACCGCCGAACAGTTGCGCGATCCGGACTTCGACTCCTCGAACCGGGTCCTGCGCACGTGCGTGCATTGCGGCATGTGCACGGCGACCTGCCCGACCTTCGTCCTGCTGGGGGACGAACTCGACAGTCCGCGCGGGCGCATCTACCTGATCAAGGACATGCTGGAGAACGGGCGGCCGGCGACCGAGGAGGTCGTGCGCCACGTCGATCGCTGCCTGTCCTGCCTGTCCTGCATGACGACCTGTCCCTCCGGCGTGAACTACATGCATCTGGTCGATCACGCTCGGACCTATATCGAGGACACCTATCGCCGGCCGCTGACGGATCGGGTCCTGCGCTCCGTGCTGGGGACGCTGCTGCCGCGTCCGGGCCTGTTCCGGCTGGCGATGCTGGGTGCCGCGCTGGCGCGGCCGTTCGCGGGCCTTGTCCCCGGCCGGTCGATGACCGCGCAGCGGCTGCGCGCGATGCTGTCCCTGGCACCCCGCAGCGTTCCGCCCGCCAGCCCGGTCGAAGTGCCCCGGGTCCATCCCGCCATCGGCGAGCGCAAGGCGCGCGTCGCGCTGCTGGCCGGCTGTGCCCAGCAGGTGCTGATGCCAGGCATCAACGAAGCGACGATCCGCCTGCTGACGCGGCTGGGCGTCGAGGTCGTGGTCGCCGAGGGCGCCGGCTGCTGCGGCGCGCTGAACCACCATATCGGCCAGCATGACCGAGCGATGGCGCTGGTCTGGGCGAATGTCGAGGCCTGGACGAAGGTCAAGGAGACCGGGGGGCTGGACGCGGTGGTGATCAACGCCTCGGGCTGCGGCACGACGGTCAAGGATTACGGCTTCATGTGCCGGACCCAGGCCGAACCGCTGAAGTCCCAGGCCGAGGCGATCGCCGCGATCACCATGGATATCAGCGAGTTCCTGACGCGCTTCGGCTACCAGCCCACGCGCAACGCGCCGGGGCTGACCGTCGCCTATCATTCGGCCTGCAGCCTGCAGCATGGCCAGCAGGTGACGGCGGAGCCCAAGGCGCTGCTGGCGAAGGCCGGGTTCCGCGTCGTCGAGCCGCGGGAGCCGCATCTCTGCTGCGGTTCGGCCGGCACCTACAACATGATGCAGCCCGAGATCTCCGGCCGGCTGCGGGAACGCAAGCTGGACAACCTGAAGGCGACGAAGCCCGATCTGATCGCGGCGGGAAACATCGGCTGCATCACGCAGTTGTCGGGCGAGGGGGTGCCGGTGGTTCACACGGTCGAACTGCTCGATTGGATGGCCGGCGGTCCGCGGCCGCCCGCGGTGGCGGCCTGAGATGCGCCGCCCGTCCTCGATCGCCGGCGCGGTCCTGGGCGTGTTCCTGCTGTTGGGATCGCCGGTGGCGGCGCAGCCCGCGTCCGGGACCAAGGCGGATATCGATGCGCTGCTGAACGCCCTGAAGACGGCGCCGAACGAGGAGACCGCTGCCTTACTGGAGGACCGGTTGCAGCGCCTGTGGCTGCGATCCGGTTCCGCCGTTGCCACGCTGCTGATGAACCGCGGGCTGCGTTCCGTGAAGGCGGAGCAGTACGACGACGCCATCACCTGCTTCACCGACGCGATCACGCTGAAGCCGGACTATGCCGAGGCGTTCCGGCAACGCGCCCTGGCTCGCTACAAGACCGGGGATACGCCGGGGGCGGTCGCCGACCTGGGCGAGGCGGTGAAGCTGGAGCCTCGGGATTTCCTGGCGTATCACGCGATGGCGGATATCGCCCAGGCGCGGAACGACTGGAAAGCGGCTTATCTGGCCTGGCAGAAAGTGCTGGAGATCGACCCTAAGACCGAAGGCGCCGACGAGCGGCTGCGGGAATTGAAGGTGAAGGCGGTCGGGGAGGATTTGTAGGGCTTTGCGATGAGCGCTGGTGTTGTCCGGTGTGGGTCATGGCTGGCTGTTGGGCGGTGGATGGCGGGGTGATTCGACACAGATGGGCTCAGATGAACACAGAGTCTCCGCCATCTGGTGCACTGCCTCCAAGGCTTGGACAGGAAAGCGGGGGACGCTCTGTTTGTTTTTAGAAACGATCAGCCTGGACGCTTCCGACGGCAGATCGTGCCCCGAGGCTCAGGCAAAGGATTTTTGAGGCGCTGCGCGTTGGCACTGCCCTCCAATCGACCCCGGCCTCTGTGAATATCTGCGCGCATCTGTGCGCATCCGTGTCAAAAACCTGATTCTCCACCAGCACCGGCGAGCGGCTGGCCGGGACAAGCCGGTCAGGATACGGGGTCGGCCCCCTCCGCCTACGCCCCTGCCTGTCCAGCCGCCCGTTCGGCGGCGTTGGGGTCCCGCAGGAACTGCAGGAACGCGTCGTTCCAGCTCAACCCCTTGGCTTCGGCGTAGGCGGTGATCGCCTCGACATCGGCGGTCACCGTCGGGTCGTTCATCGCGGCGTCCATGATC
>NZ_DASZTJ010000067.1:0-6592 GCF_035548235.1 Rhodopila sp. | reverse complement strand
CCGCCGGCGTGTACGACGTCACCTGGCGGTGCGACATGTTGCTGGGCAGGCCGGTGCCCCAGGTATGGATCTGCGCGTCGATGATCTGCATGGCGGTCCCCCTCGATCGTTGCCCGAAGGATAGCACCGGCCGGTGCGCTCGTGCACGCCGCGCCGACACGCGCTAAGGTCGCCGCCTCGACTGAAGGGAAACGTCGCCGATGGCATCCAACAAACGCAAGGTCATGCTGCCGCACACGATGGGCCAGCAGGGCATCGACGTGATCAAGGCTCGCGCGGATATCGAGACCGTGATCTACCCGGCCGGCATCAGCCAGGCGGACCTGCTGCCGCAACTGGCCGACTGCGCCGGGATCGCGCTGTCCGGCACGCCGTATCGGCAAAAGGAGATGGATGCCTCGCCCGCCATGCAGGTCGTGGCCCGCATCGGCGTCGGCTATGACGCGGTGGAAGTCCCGGCCCTGACCGCGCGCGGCGTGCCGCTGATGGTGGCGGGCACGGCGAACTCGACGTCGGTGGCGGAACAGGCCTTCCACCTGATGATCGCGCTGGCGAAGAAGAACCGCGGCATGGACGGGCTGGTGCGCGGCGGCAAATGGACCGACCGGCATGGCCACCTGCCCATGGAGCTTTCGGGCAAGACCGTCCTCATCCTGGGCTTCGGCCGCATCGGCACCCGCTCTGCTCGGCGCTGCGCCGCGTTCGACATGCAGGTGCTCGTCTTCGATCCGTTCGTCGATGCCAAGACGATCGCGGACGCGGGGTATGAACCGGTGTCGGACCTGGACGCCGCGCTGCCCCAGGCCGACTTCCTGTCGATCCATTGCCCCAAGAACCCCGACACCGTCGGGCTGATCAATGCCGCCCGGCTGGCGCGGATGAAGAAGGGCGCGTTCGTGGTCAACACCGCGCGCGGCGGCATCGTCGACGAGCCGGCGCTGTACGCGGCGCTGGCCTCGGGTCATATCGGCGGTGCCGGGCTGGACGTGTTCGCCGAGGAACCGGCGCCGGTCGGCCACGACCTGCTGAAGCTCGACAGCGTCATCGCGTCCCCGCACATGGCCGGCGTGACGACCGAGGCGGTGGCGGCGATGGCGGTCGCGACGGCGAAGAACATCCTGTCCGTGCTGGACGGACAGCCGAACCGGGAGAACGTGATCAACAAGGAGGTGCTGGGTTAGCCGGCTTTGCAGGCGGGGGCTTTCGCTCCCCGCCGATACGGGAGGACGCATGATGACCGATCCCTATGCGCGCTATACGCGGCTGCGATTCGACCGGCCGCATCCGAAGGTGCTGCGCATCACCATGGACAACGGCAGGATGAACGCGGCCGACGATGCGATGCATGCCGAGCTGGCGGAGATCTGGCGGGACGTGGATCGGGACGGCAGCGTGAACGCGGCGATCATCACCGGGGCCGGAAACGTGTTTTCCGCCGGCGGCGACTTCAAGATGATCCAATCCAACATCGACGATTTCCACGCCCGCACCCGCCAATGGCGTGAGGCTCGGGATATCGTTTATAACATTATCAATTGCTCGAAGCCGGTGGTCAGCGCGATGCGCGGGGTGGCGGTCGGGGCAGGCCTGGTCTGCGGGATGCTGGCTGACGTTTCGATTGCAACGAAAGACTGCCGGATCATCGATGGGCACACGCGGCTGGGGGTGGCGGCCGGGGACCACGCCGCGATCATCTGGCCGCTGCTGTGCGGGATGGCGAAGGCGAAATATTACCTGCTGCTGTGCGAACAGCTTCTGGGCGAGGAAGCCGAACGCATCGGCCTGGTCAGCTTGGCGGTCGAGGACGCGGACCTCGATCCGAAAGCCGTGGAGGTCGCGACGAAATTGGCCGAAGGCGCGCAGGGCGCCATCCGCTTCACCAAATACGCGCTGAACAACTGGCTGCGACAGGCCGGGCCGATCTTCGATACCTCATTGGGGCTGGAGTTCCTGGGGTTCTCGGGGCCGGAGGTGAAGGAGGGGCTGGCATCGCACCTGGAAAAGCGGAAACCGTCGTTTCCGCCCGGGGTGTGAGAGGCTTTTCGGCATAGAGCGGGACGAACCCCAAGAGCGCTGACCGGAACGAACCCGCGGCACCCGCATTATCCCCTCCACTATTATCCCCTCTGCGGCCGATATTATCCCCTCTGCGGCTGAGCGAACGCCGCCCCCTACGCCCCGCGCGCCTTCACCATCCGGAGCGGGCTGTACGTCAAAACCACCGTCCCGTCCTGCTTCCTCACCCGATTGAACGTCCGCACCAGCCCCCTGCCCGGCCGGCTCGCGCTGCGGCGGCTTTCGGTGACCTCGCATTCGACATGGATCGTGTCGCCGGCGAAGGTCGGGCCCTTCACGTCCAGTTCCATGTGCAGGAACGCGAACCCGGTGTGCTGCATCGTGGCGTGGACCAGCAGCCCCTCGGCGAAGGCATAGACCATCGCACCCGGAACGACACGCTGGGTGATGTCGCTTTCCGTCCGCAGGAACTCGGTGTTGGAGAACAACACCTCCGTCATCCCCGTCACGCCGATGAAGTTGACGAGGTCGGCTTCCGTCAATGTCCGGCCGATGGTTCGGAACTTCCGCCCCACAGGCAGGTCCTCGAAATAGATCCCCAGGCCCAGGACTTCGTATCCGTCGATTTCCATGCCGTTCGTTTCCCCTTTTCGTCTCGAAGCCGCCGTTCAGGACATCGTCAGCCCGCCGGACACGCTGATCGTCTGGCCGGTAATGTACGCCGCGTCGTCCGACAGCAGGAAGGCGATCGTTCCGGGATAGTCCTCCGGCTGGCCGATCCGCTTCAGCGGCACCGCGCGAGCCATCGCCTCGCCGATCTTGGCCCCGTCCGGCGACGCCGCCTTCACCGCGTCGAACAGCGGCGTGTCCGTCGGGCCGGGGCACAGCACGTTCAGCGTGACGCCCTTGCGCGCGACTTCCCGAGCGAGGGTCTTGGTGAAGGCGATGATGCCGCCCTTGCAGGCGGAATAGACCGCCTCCCCGGACGAGCCGACGCGCCCGGCGTCGGATGACACGTTCACCACCCGCCCGAACCCGCGCTTCACCATGCCGGGGACCACGACATGGTGCAGATGCAGGGGTCCATACAGGTTGATGGCGATGATCTTGTCCCACAGCGCGACATCGGTATCGACGAAGTTCCGGATCACGTCCCAGCCGGCGATATTGGCCAGGAAGTCGATCGGCCCGACCGCCTGCTCGAACGCCGCGACCGCCGCCTCGACCTCGGCGCGCCGCGTGATGTCGGTGCGCCGGAACCAGCCCTTGCCGTCGCAGCGGCGCAGCGTCTCGGCGGCGCCGCCTTCGTCGATGTCGAGGATGCCGACGGCGCACCCCTCCTCCGCCAGGCGGGTCGCGGTGGCTCGGCCGATCCCGCTCGCCCCGCCCGTCAGCAGCACCCGCCGGCCGGAAAGTCCTCTCATGGTTTCCCCCGCTCCTGTGTTTTCAATTCCCCGGCGATCGTCGGGATCAGTTCCGACACCGTCGGGTGGATATGCACCGTGCGCCGCAGCGTCTCTGCGTTCCCGCCGGCGGCCATGATGTCGAGCACGCAATGGACCGCCTCGTCGCCACCCGTCCCCAGCACCGCCGCGCCCAGGATCGCCTTGCTGTCCGCATCGACGACGAGCTTCATCAGTCCGCGGGTCTCGTCCTTCTCCCGCGCCCGTCCCACGCGCGTCATCGGCCGCTGCCCCACGGCGATCCGCCGGCCGGTGGCCCTGGCTTCCGCTTCCGTCATGCCGACGCGTCCCAGCGGAGGATCGGTGAACAGGCCATAGCAGGGAATGCGGTCGGTCACCTTCCGGTCGGCGCCGTCCAGCAGGTTCTCCGCGACGATCTCATAATCGTTGTAGGACGTATGGGTGAACGCGCCGCGCCCGTTGCAGTCGCCCAGCGCCCAGATGCCGGGCACGCTGGTCTGCAGCCGGTCGTCGACACGGATGTAGCCACGATCGTCCACCGCGATGCCGGTCGTCTCCAGGCCCAGATCGTCGGTGTTCGGCCGTCGCCCCGTTGCGATCAGGACATGGCTGCCCACCACGTCCGGCCCGCCCTTCTTGCAGTCCACGCCTGCCGAAATCCCGTTCGCGCCCGGTGCGAAACGGATGCATTCCGCCTCGGTCCGGACCGTGATCCCTTCCTCTTCCAGGAAGGCCTGGATCGCGGCGGACACGTCGGGGTCTTCGCGCGGGATCAGCCGCGGGCCTTTTTCGATGACCGTGACCCGGGACCCGAACCGGCGATAGGCCTGGGCGAATTCCAGCCCGATATAGCTGCCGCCGACCACGATCAGGTGATCCGGCAGCGTATCGGTCTCCAGAAGCGAGCTGTTGGTGAAATACGGCACCCTATCCACCCCAGGCAGGTCGGGGATCGTCGCTCTGCCGCCGACATTGATGAAGATCTTCTCCGCCGTCAGCACCTCCTCGCCCACGCGGACGGTCCGGTCGCCCTGAAACCGGGCATGGCCCATCATCAGGGTGCAGCGGTCCATGCCGCGCAGCCAGGTTTCGTTCCCCGAACTGGCGTCGTGCGTGATCTTCTGGGAGCGTGCATGGACCTTGGCCATGTCGATGCGCACCTCCCCCACCAATACGCCGAAATCGGCGGCGCGGCGGGCCATGTGGGCGGCATAGGCGCTGGCGACCAGCGTCTTGGTCGGCATGCAGCCGGTGTTGACGCAGGTGCCGCCGATGCGGTGGCGCTCGATCACCGCCACCGTCATCCCGGCGGCGGTCAGGCGCGCGGCCATCGACGGACCGGCCTGGCCGGTGCCGATCACGATGGCATCGAATGTGCGGGTCATGGGGCCTCCTCCTGCTTGTCCAACCGTTAGCACAGACCCGCGTGGAGCGCATGGACCTCCCGATGCGGGACGCATGGACCTTCCGGCGCGGCGCGCGCAAACCTGCTATATCGCAAATCCAACAACCCGGACCGGATCGGATCGCCGTGTCGCTATCGAACGCCATGAGCACCCCGTGGGTGGCGCTCTCCGTCGCGACGGCCCTGCTTCTGGCTGCGCTCGCCGACGCCCACCGCGATCCGACGCGGCCCTGGTGGCTGCGGCTGGGGATCCGCATCGTCGTCTTCGCCGCGATCACGTTGCTGTTGCAGCATTCCGTCGGCGTCCCCGCCTCCGACCTGACGCCGCTGCCACCCGGCCTGCGCATCTGGGCGCAACTGGCCGAGGTCGCCTGGTGGATGCTGGGCGCGCGCGTCGCCGTCGGCATCCTGCGCGTGATCGTGGTGCTGGAGGGACGGCCGCACGAGACCCAGATCGTCTCCGACCTGCTGGCCGGCGCGATCTATACCGCGACCGCGCTGGCCGTGATCAACTATGTCTTCGAGGTCCCGATCGGCGGCCTGATCGCGACATCGGGCGTGATCGCGATCGTCCTGGGCCTGGCGTTGCAGAGCACGCTGTCCGACGTGTTCTCCGGCATCGCGATGGGGCTGGAGCATGCCTACAAGCCCGGCGACGTGCTGTGGGTGGAAGGCGGGATCGAGGGCACGGTGCTGCAGATCACCTGGCGCTCCACCCAGATCGCCACGCCGCACAACAGCATCGCCGTCGTCCCCAACAGCGTCATCGCGAAGTCGCGCCTGGAAAACCGCAGCGCGCCCACGCCGACGCGCAGCGTCACCATCCCCGTCACCATCGACGCCCGGATCGACCCGCGCCGGTGCATCGAGGCGCTGCAGGCCGCCGCGCAGGCGTGCCGGATTCCGCTGTCCAGCCCGAAGCCGGCCGTCAATTGCGTCGGCCTGCAAGGCGACGGCAACCTGTTCCAGGTCCGCTTCACCGTCGGCATGAGCCGCGACATCGAGGCCGCGCGCACCGAGGCGTTGACCCTGATCCATCGGCACCTGCGGTCCTGCGGGATCGGCCTGGGCGCGCCGGGCGTCGATCCCCTGCCTGCCGCGCCGCCGCCCACGCTGGCGGACGTGATCGCGGACTCGGACCTTCTGGGCGCCCTGCCCCCGGACCAGCGCGCCCTGTTCGCCGACCATTTCGAGGTCCGGCACTATGACGCCGGCGCGATCATGGTGCGCCAGGGGGAGACGCCGGACGCAGTGTTCCTGATCGCGCGCGGCACGGTCGACGTGACGCGGACGGACGCGCAGGGCACCCGCATCCTGCTGCGGGCCAGCCCCGCCGACAGCATCGCCGGCATGGCGCTGATGACCGGGATGCCGTCCTTGTTCACCGCCACCGCCCTGACGCCGGTCCTGGCCTACCGCCTGGACCGGGCATCCATCGCCGCGATGATGCGGATCAAGCCGGAGCTGACCCAGAGCCTGGAAGCACAGGCGAAGCGCGGCAACGCCTGGATCCGCTGCGAGACCGAGGCGCATGTCGAGGACAACCATGGCAGGCCGGAGATGCTTCTGGTCCGGCTGCGGCAGTTCCTGCGGAAGCTGAACGCGGGGGTGTAAGGGGGCACTGAACTAGAGATTGAATGTCGTCCGTCATTTGCAGAGCCGGATCAAGGAGGCTTCCGGAAAACATTGCGCGCCGAAAAAGAGCACAGCTTGATTCACCCAACTATCTATGTATTATGCAATAAAA
>NZ_DASZTJ010000066.1:0-20340 GCF_035548235.1 Rhodopila sp. | reverse complement strand
CGAGGCCGCGAACGCCTGCCGCTCCGCCGCGTCGGGGAGGTAGGCCAGCACCGCCGTGTGGAAGACGACCAGCGTCGCGTCCTTCGGCGCCTGTGCGACGAGGGCGCTCAGGCCGGTACGCAGGTCGCCGCGTTCCACGCGCGGCGGATCGGCCTGCGCGACGCGGATCGCAGCCTTGAGCCGAGCGGCGCGCGCCGTTTCCTCGGGCCAGACAAGGGTCTCGAGCCAGGCCATGTGGCCGGCATCGCGGACATCCAGGGGATTGAGGTCGAGGCCCGCCCGCCAGGCGATCCGCGGCACCGCATCGGGCAGCGGCGTTCCCGGGCCGGTCCGGCAGGGGAATATCGGGGCGTCGCGGGCCGGCGGCGGAACGCGGTGCGCGCCATAGGCATAGCCATAGCGATCCGGCAGCAGGCACAAGCCGGCGGACGCACCGACCTCGATCAACGCCAGCGGCTGCGGCAGGCGCGCCAGGACCGGCAGCAGCGTGGCGCAGCGGCCGGGCTCGTTGGTCTGGGTCGAACGGGCCAGCATGACCGCGCGGACCTCGTCCCACCGGTCCAGCAGGACGCTGCGGAAATCGGGCCAGTCCCGTACGATGCCGGCGACATGGCGCACGGCGGCGAGCAGCAGGTTGGGCTGGCGCTTGGGCGGCGGCAGGGCGGCGAGGCGCGCCAGCACCGCCTGCTCGCCCGCGACGGCGCCGGCCAGCGTTTCGTACAGGGGGGAGCGGCCATGCGCTTCCTCCCGCGCGAAGCGGCGATAGGCCGCGGCGATCCTGTCGTGTCCGGGCACCCGTCCGGTTCAGCTTTGGTTCATGTCCTGATGGACCTCGATCACCGTCCCCTCGGGGTCGTGGAAGAAGATCTGGTGCCAGCCGTTCATGGCCCAAGTGCCGTAGTCGGAATAGGGGATCCCTTTTTCCTCCAGCCGGCGCTTGAACGCTTCGATATCGTCGGTGCGGAAGGCGATATGGCCGCGCTCCAGCGGATTGATCGCCTGGTTGGTGCGGAAGCCGATGTCCAGGTCGGTCGTTGCCAGGTGAAACTGGGTCCGGCCGTCGGTTACGAACGCAACTTCCGCCGCGTAGCCTTGCGCCATGTTGCGGGTGGCGGTCAGGCCCGGCTCAGGCTCCAGGTCCAAAACCGAGCGGTAGAATTCGTCCAGGGCAGGAACGTTCCTGGAGCAGATGTTGACGTGGTGAAGCTTGATCTTCATGTCGTGTCCTCCCGTTTTTCCGTTGGCGCCAGGATCGTCGGTGCGTCGCCAAGCGCGCGCCTCGGCTCATCCCTCGATGCCGATGCTGAAGGCGATCTGGCGGCGGATGGCTGCAAGCTGTTCGGGTGCGATACGGGACTGCGTCGCCTGAAGCCGTGTCTTGGACGTCGTGGCCACCAGGTGGGACACGGCCCAGCAAGGCTTGCGACACCCGTTTTCCGCGGTCGGCGTGATCGCGATCGACAGGTCGGGGATTGCGAGCGCGGCATCCTCGGTCAGCGGGACCAGAATGGCGTCCGGGTAGGCCGGCGCGAACAGGCCGTCATCCTCCACCACCACCGCAGGGCGGCGCTTGTTCGGCTCTTTCGGCAACGCGTCGCCGCGCCATTCGGCAAGCACGATCTGCCCGGCGCGCAGGACCAGTTGCGGGACCTCAGCCGGCATCGGCGCGCGGCGTTCCCCACGCCTCGTAGAAAGCCTGTCCTTCTGCCGAGGCCGCGACATGAGCACCGATCGCGGCGCTGGCTTGGCGGATGCGGGTCCGGCGGGCTTGCCGAGCGGCGTCGGTCGCGAGGTCACGCAACAAGGTGGCCAGACCGATACCACGCGACCGAGCCTGCGCTTCCAGCTCGTCGCGGACGTCATCGTCCAGCCGGATGGAGATGGGGACGCCCATTTGCACGACTGTAGCGGTTTCCGAACTACCGCTATGTAGCGCGTCAACCGATTACGTGCAAGGATCATCCCCCCGAGCGCCGCCGTCACGGCGCCCCCTACCCCTTCGCCTTCTCCGGCGCGAACCGTGCCACCAGGTCGGCGATGTGTCCGATCTCCTCCAGCCGCAGCCCCTCGGGCGCCGCCAGCTTGCGGTTGCCGTGCGCCACCCGCCGGGGCAGCGCCGCCGCGTCGAACCCCAGCTTCGCCGCTTCCTTCAGCCGCGCCTCGGCCTGTGCGACCTGGCGGATCTCGCCGGACAGGCCGATCTCGCCGAAATACACCGTGCCGGGATTCGTCGGCGTCTCGAACGCCGCCGAGACGATGGCGGCGGCCACCGCCATGTCGGCGGCGGGTTCGGTCATCCGCAGCCCGCCGGCGATGTTCAGATAGACGTCCATCTGGTTCAGCCGCACCCCGGCCCGCGTTTCCAGCACCGCCAGCAGCATCGACAGCCGGCCGCTGTCCCAGCCGATGACGCTGCGCCGCGGCGACCCGCCGGCGTTCGGCGCCAGCAGCGCCTGGATCTCCACCAGCACCGGCCGCGTGCCCTCCAGCCCGGCGAAGACCGCGCTGCCGGCGATGTTGCCGCGGCGTTCGGCCAGGAACAGGGCGGAGGGGTTGGGCACCTCTGCCAGGCCGGCATCGGTCATCTCGAACACGCCGATCTCGTCGGTGGCGCCGAAGCGGTTCTTCACCGCGCGCAGGATGCGGAACTGGTGGCCGCGGTCGCCTTCGAAGTACAGCACCGCGTCGACCATGTGCTCCAGCACCCGGGGGCCGGCGATCGCGCCGTCCTTGGTGACGTGCCCGACCAGCACCAGCGCGAACTGCCCCGCCTTCGCCAGCCGGATCAGCTCGAACCCGCAGGCCCTGACCTGCGCGACGGTGCCGGGGGCGCTGTCGATCGCGTCCAGCCACATGGTCTGGATCGAATCGATGACGACCAGCGCGGTGTCCTTCGCCTGCTCCAGGCTGGCGGTGATCTCCCGCACGTTGATCGCGGCGGCCAGCTCGATGGCGGTGTCCGCCACGCCCAGCCGGCGGGCGCGCAGGCGGATCTGGTCGATCGACTCTTCGCCCGAGACATAGCGTACCCGCTTGCCGGCTCGCGCCAGCCGGGCCGCGGCCTGCAGCAGCAGCGTGGACTTGCCGATGCCCGGATCGCCGCCGACCAGGATGGCCGAGGCCGGCACCAGCCCGCCGCCCAGGACGCGGTCCAGTTCCTCGATGCCGACGGCGGCGCGCGGCGGCGGCGCGGCGGCGCCGTCCAGGCCGACGAAGGCGACGCCGCGCACCGGGCCTTTCGCGGAAGGGGTCGGCGAGGCCAGCACCGGCTCCTCGGTGATCGTGTTCCACTCGCCGCAGGCCTCGCAGCGGCCGGCCCATTTGGCGGTGACGGCGCCGCAGGACTGGCAGACGAAACGGGCGGTGGGCTTGGCCAAGCGGGCGACTCCGGCGGTTGAGACCCGATATTGTGCCCCAACCGCCAGAGTCCGGACCAGCTATGCGTCGGACAGGACGGTGGAAACGCCCTCGGGCGCGAAAAACAGTGCCGAGAGCGGCGGCAGCGTCAACTCCAGCGACTGCGCCTCCCCATGCGCCTGTTCCGGCCGGGCGTGGACGCCGCCGAAATTGCCGAGGTTGGAGCCGCCATACCGTTCCGCATCGGTATTGAGGACCTCGACCCAGTACCCGCCGCGCGGCACGCCGATGCGGTAGCGGTAGCGCGGTTCGGGCGTCATGTTGCAGACGACCACGACGAGGTCGCGGCGACTATAGCCGAACCGGACGAAGGCGAAGACGGAATTGGCGGTATCGTCACCAACGATCCAACGGAACCCCCCGGGCGCGCAGTCCTGCAGGTAGAGCGCCGGGCGGTCGCGGTACAGCGCGTTCAGGTCGGCGACCAGGGTCTGGATGCCGCGATGGCTGGGGTAGTCCAGCAGGTTCCAGTCGACCACGCCGTCGTGGTTCCATTCGTGCCACTGGGCCAGCTCCCCGCCCATGAACAGCAGCTTCTTGCCGGGATGGCCCCACATGAAACCAAAATAGGCGCGCAGGTTCGCGAAGCGCTGCCAGTCGTCGCCCGGCATCTTGCCGATCAGCGACCCCTTCCCGTGCACCACCTCGTCATGCGACAGCGGCAGCACGAAGTTCTCGGAGAACGCATAGATCAGCCCGAACGTCATTTCGTTATGGTGATAACGCCGGTAGACCGGGTCATGTTCCATGTACGACAGCGTATCGTGCATCCACCCCATGTTCCATTTGAACGAGAACCCCAGCCCGCCTTCCGCAATGGACCGCGAGACGCCGGGCCAGGCGGTCGATTCCTCGGCGACCGTGATCGCGCCCGGCACCCGCTCGTGGACCACGGCGTTGAAATGGCGCAGGAACTCGACCGCCTCCAGGTTCTCCCGCCCGCCGTACATGTTGGGGATCCACTCCCCGCTCTTGCGGCTGTAGTCGCGGTAGAGCATGGACGCGACGGCATCGACGCGCAGGCCGTCGACATGGAAATGCTTCAGCCAGTGCAGGCCGCTGGCGATCAGGAAGCCCTGCACTTCCTTGCGGCCGAAATTATAGATCAGCGTGTTCCAGTCGTGGTGGAAGCCCTCGCGCGGATCGGCATGCTCATACAGCGCGGACCCGTCGAACCGCGCCAGGCCATAGGCGTCGGTGGGGAAATGCGCGGGCACCCAGTCGATGATGACGCCGATCCCGGCCATGTGGCAGGCCTCGACGAAGCGGCGGAAGCCGTCCGGCGTGCCGAAGCGGGCGGACGGCGCGAACAGGCTCAGCGGCTGGTATCCCCATGACCCGCCGAACGGGTATTCCGCGACCGGCATCAGCTCCACATGGGTGAAGCCCATCTGGCGCACATAGGACACCAGCCGATCGGCCAGGCCGTCCCAGTCGAGGCTTTCGAAATCCTCGTTCCGGAACCATGACGCGACATGGACCTCATAGATCGCGATCGCCGCGTCCGGCCGCTGCCGGTCGGTCCGGGTGGCCATCCAGACATCGTCACGCCAGGCGAACGTATCCGGCTCCGCCACCACGGACGCGCTCGCCGGCGGGTGTTCCGTCTGCCGCGCCAGCGGATCGGCCTTGTCGGGCAGGCGGTTGCCGTCGCGATCCACCAGGGCGAACTTGTACACCGTGCCCGCACCGATACGCGGGACGAACAATTCCCACACGCCGGCGGGATAGCGCAGGCGCATCGGGTGCCGCCGCGGGTCCCAGGTGTTGAAATCGCCCACGACCGAAACGGCGCCGGCGTTCGGCGCCCAGACGGCGAAGCGGGTCCCCGCCACGCCGTCGATCGTCATCACGCTCGCCCCCAGCGTCGCGGCGAGGTCGAACAGGCGGCCTTCGTTGAAGAGGTACAGGTCGTCGTCGCTCAGCAGCGGGCCGAAACTGTAGGGGTCCTCGGTTTCCTGCACCGCGCCGGGCCAGGCGACGCGCAGCCGATAGGGCTCGTCCGAAGCGACCGTACCCGCGAACAGCCCGTGCGGCGCCAGCGCTTCCAACGTGCCAAGCTCACGCCCGTCGGCGCGCGCATGGACCGACACGGCGGCGGCGCCGGGCTGGAAGGTGCGGACCACGCGCCTGCCGCCGACCTCGAAGGGGCCAAGGACCGCGAACGGATCGCCGAGACAGCCGTGTTCGAGCTGCCATGCCTGGTCGGGCCTGATATCGTCGTTCAGCCTCATCAGCCTTCCTTCGTTAGCCTTCCTTCGTTCGGGGCGCTGCGTCGTCTTACGCGGTGACCCCCGACAGGAACAAGCGAAGGGGGATGAAGGATCGGCGGCGGAGGACTCACTTTGCCGGGAACGGGCCGGAGGCTACGGGGCGACGCCGCCCCCGCGGCACGCATGCTTCCCGCTACCCCTTCGCGCCGCCGTCGGCCTTCCACCAGCGGTCGTCGATCCCGAAGCGCGACCACTGGTCCCGGGGCACCATCAGGTTGCGGCCCATCCACCGTATGTCGGGCTCGTCCGCATCGATGCAGACCTGGCGCAGCGCCACCAGAAGGCGTGCCGCCGCGGTTTCCCCCCAGAACCAGTCCGCCGCCCGCCGGCCGCTGATGCTCCCCGGTTGGGCGGCGACCGCCTCCAGGTAGAAGACTTTCAGCTCCTCGGCCGCGAGCTTCAGCAATTGCGGCGAGGAGAGCTGCGCATGGGGACTGTCCGGCCGCGGCCCCGACGCCCATGCAAGCAGGAAGTCCGCCACCTGTTCGATCGTCAGGCCCGCCTCGCCGAAGGTGGACCGCCCGCGGCGCTCGAGGGCGAGATCGTACCAGGGCCGCAGCTGCAGGATCTCCCGTTGGACCTGCACCTCCAGCGTTTCCTCGGCCGGGGGACGGTCGAAGCTGACCGGACAGGACCAGCCGCTCGCGTCATCCGCCGCGGCCGCACCGGGCGCATCCTCCGGATAGTCCTGCAAGACGGGACCCGAGGGGGAGTCGAGGATGCCCAGCAAAGCCCGCAGCACCCGCATCTGGAACGCGCCGTCCCCCGGCACGCCCAGGGGCCGTCCCAACTCGAACGGCACCCACAGGGCTCTGGGCGGACGGATCTTCTCGGTATGCGGCCGGATCAGGCTGATCCCCGCCGTGGCGATGCCGTCCTGTTCCAGATAATGGCTGAGCGCGCCCACGGCGCGCGTGCAGGCGGGTCAGACAGGCACCAGAAGGGCGATATCGACCGCATCCTGCTTCAGCAGGCCGGCCAGGTGGCGCGCGGTCGCCTGCATCTTCGCCGGATGCGTCGCGCCCATGAACGAGTAATGGACCGCAGCGACCGACCCGATCGCCCGCATCGCCGCCAGTTCGCGCAGGCGGTCGAGCGGCAGCACGACATTGACGTCCTCCTGGAACCCGGTGCGGTCGAAATTGGTCGAGATATGGCTCATCGCCAGGTCCGACGCCGGCGTGTCGCCGGGGATCAGGCGGAAATCGGCGCTGTCCACCGAAAAGGGCCGATCGCCGCGCCGCTGCAGTCCGGCGGTGGAAACCAGGGCGATCCGAGCCGCCGCCACGGGCCGAGGTTCGACCCAGGGGGTGCTGTCGAATTCGGGCATCGGCATGGACAGGAAATAGTCCCGCCCAAGGTCATCGAAATCCTCAAGTCGCGCCATGTCGGATGTCCCTGTGCCTCGGGTGCCCAACGCGGTTCGGGGCGGTCATGGCGCCGTCATCCGGTGGCGATCCCCGGCCGATCGAGGTCCGGACCATGTCGCCCGCCGGCCCGATGAAGCGCGCGCCCGGTGCCGGTGCGCCAATCGGGCACGGTCCCGCCGGTATCGACCGTCAGCGCCTTTATGCCGTCCATGCCGCCAAGCCTCCCTGCCAACCATTGGCGGGGTTATTCGGCCTGTGGTCAAGGTCCTGCCAACGGGGTCTGGCCAACGGGGGTCTGGCCAACTGGAGTCTGGCCACCCGCACGGCCGAACGGGCTCTCGGCCGCCGGTGCGCGCGGCGGCGTCCTGGCCTGCAGCGCCGATCGCCTCTATAGGGGCCACCCTGTCGGAAGGAGACCACCATGAAGCTCAGCGCGCGCAACCAGATCAAAGGCAAGGTCGTCGGGGTCCAGAAGGGCCAGACCACCGGCCATGTCCGCATCGATATCGGCGGTGGCGTGATCGTCACCTCCTCCATCACCAATGAGGCGATCGACGATCTGGCGCTGAAGGTCGGGGACGATGCGATCGCCGTGATCAAGGCGTCGGACGTGATGGTCGCGAAGTAGCGTCCAGGCGGCGGCGCCGCGACCTTGAAGGCGTGGCTGGCGGCCCTGCGCCCGCCATGACGGAGAGGCCGTCGAGCAGGCCGGTCGGGGGGAAGCGCACGTCAGTCGCCACATGGCGGGCGCAGGGCCGCCATCCGCGGCTCGACGGCCGCACACAGCCACCGGGGACCAGGCCTCACCCCGGCGGCCCCGCCGCGACATGGGGCGCGGCGAACAGCCCGACCACCCAGTCGACGAAGACCCGCACCTTGTTGCTCAGGTGCCGGTGCGGCGGATACACCACGTAGAGCGGGATCGACGGGGCCGCCCAGTCCGCCAGGACGCGGCGCAACTGGCCGCTCTCCAGCATCGGCTGGGCGGTGAAGACCGGCAGTTGGGCGATGCCGTGGCCGGCCGCGACGGCGGCCATGTAGCTGCCGATCTCGTTCACGGCGACGCGGTAATTGCCCTCGATCTCCACCGTCTGCCCGTCTCGCGTGAACTCCTGGCCGTAGAACCGGCCCGTCCCCGCGTTGAAATAGCTGACCACCTGGTGCCGCCCCTCGTGCAGCTCCGACGGGTGGGCGGGTTCCCCGCGCCGCGCCAGGTAGCCGGGGGCCGCGCAGGTCAGCATCGCCAGGTTGGCGATCCGCCGTGCGATCAGGCTGGGGTCGGAAATGACGCCGCCGCGGATGACGCAGTCGACGCTCTCGGCGATCAGGTTGGTCGGCCGGTCCGACGCGCCGATCTCGATCTGGATGTCGGGGTATAGCTCCAGGAACCCGTCGAGCGCCGGGATGATGACCTGCCGCGCCAGCACCGCCAGCACGTCGATGCGCAGCCGCCCGCGGGGATGGACCTGCGCCATCGCCAAGCTGCCGTCCAGCTCGTCCAGCTCCGCCAGCAGCCGCACCGCGCGCTCGTAATACGCGGCGCCGTCGGCCGTCACGGCGATCCGCCGCGTGGTGCGGCTGAGCAGGCTGGTGCGCAGATGCGCTTCGAGCTGCTGGATATGCTTGGTCAGGGTCGGCTTCGGCACGTTCAGCGACGTGGCGGCCTGGGTGTAGCTGCCTGTCTCCACGATCCGGATGAAGGCGCGCATGGCGGCGAGCTGGTCCATGGCGCCAATCTAGCCTGATTGTTCACCTATGTGAATAATGTGGTCACGATCCGCACATTTATTTCCTCAAACCGGTAAACTAACTACCCCGCCATGAACAAGCCGTCATGGTCCGAACAGGTGATCGAGGCCGCGCCGACCGGGACCCTCCGCGTGCGCGTCTGGGGTCCGGCGAAAGCCCGGATGCCGGTGGCCGTCCACCTGCACGGCGGCGCCTTCGGCGGTTCCCTCGACACCGGCCGCCTGGTCGCCGAGGTGCTTTCGCAAGCCGGCGCGACGGTGCTGGACCTGGACTATCCGACCGGTCCGGCGCACCCGTTCCCCCAGGCCCTGGAAGCCGCCTATGACGCGCTGCGCTGGATCGAGGGCCTGCCCGGCCACCGTCGCAAGCTGTTCGTCGCCGGCGAGGAATCCGGCGGCAACCTCGCCGCCGCCCTGGCCCTCGTCGCTCGGGACCGCCGCGCGCCGGTACTGTCCGGGCAGATATTGCTGTCGCCGATGCTGGACCCGCAGCTTGCCACCTGTTCGGTGCGCGATGCGGACGCGGGCGCCGCCGGCTGCAAGTGGGCCGATGGTTGGCGTGCCTATCTGGGGACGCCCGACAAAGCCTGCCACCCCTATGCCGCCCCCGCCATCGTGCAGCGCCTGGCCGGCCTGCCCCCCGCTTTGGTGCTGACCGGGCCGGACGACCCGATGCACGACGAAGCCCAGGCCTATGCCGACCGGCTGCGCGCGAGCGGCGTCCCCGCGACCTGCCGCGCCATCCGGTCCGGCGGCCCCTGGCCCGATGCCCTGATGACCCCGGTGCAGGCCGAAGCAGCCTGGTGTGCCCCCTGGTGCGCCCCCTGGTGCGCCCCCTGGTGCGCCGAGGTCCGCGACGCGGTCGCCGCCTTTTTCCAAACCCCCGACCCACGTCCCGACCCACGTCCCGACCTACGTCCCGACCTGCGTCCCCTGGGAGCCAAGTCCTGATGCCATACGATTCAGCCGATATCATGCCTCCGGCCGCGGGCGTCCGGGGCCGGCGCGTCACCCTCGGGGTCGCGGGCCTGGTCGTCGCCGCCGGCCTGGCCGGCGCCGCCCTGACGATCCGGCCGTGGGAAGCCGCGCCCCCTCCGGCCGCGCATCCCGCGCCGCCGCCGGTCCTCGTCACCGTCGCCCGTGCCGAACGCAAGGAGACGACGCTGTGGACCGAGTTCTCCGGCCGCACCGAGGCGGTCGACCGGGTCGACGTCCGTCCCCGCGCGGCCGGCGCCATCGTCGCGGTGCATTTCCGCGAAGGTTCGCTGGTCCATAAGGGCGACCCGCTCTTCACCATCGACCCCGCCCCCTATGCGGCCGACGTCGCGCGGCTGGAGGCCCAGGTGGCCAGCGCCCAGTCCCAGGTCGAACTGGCGGCGATCCAGGAAGCGCGGGCGCGCAAGCTGGTGCCGACCAACGCGATCCCGCAAAGCGAGTTGGACCAGCGGGTCAACGACAGGCATGTCGCCGAGGCCACGCTGCAGGCAGCCCAGGCCCAGCTTGCCGTGGCGCGGCTGAACCTGGGCTATACGCAGGTGGTGGCCCCGATCGACGGCCGGGTCGGCAAGATCGACGTGACGCCGGGGAACCTGGTCCCTGCCGGCTCGACCGCGCCGGTGCTGACGACGCTGGTGTCCGTCGATCCGATCTATGCCAGCTTCGACGCCGATGAGCGCACGGTGGCCCGAGCGCTGGCAAGCCTGCCGGCGGGGGCGTCGATCGAACGGATCCCGGTGGAGATGGGCACGCTGGCCACCGACGGCACGCCGCTGCACGGCACGCTGCAATACGTCGGCAACGTGGTCGACACGCGCAGCGGCACGGTGCAACTGCGCGCGAAGTTCGCCAACCCGGACGGGCGGCTGCTGCCCGGCCAGTTCGCGCGGATCCGCCTGGGCCGGCCGGAGCCGACGCCGGTCATCGCGATCGACGAGCAGGCGATCAGCACCGACCAGGACCGGCGCTATGTCTTTGTCGTTGGCAACGACAACAAGGTCTCCTATCGCCTGGTGAAGCTGGGGCCGATGAACGACGGGCTGCGCACCATCGCCGCCGGGCTGAACCCCGGCGAGCGGATCGTCGTCGACGGCCTGCAGCGCGTGCAGCCGGGTTCCGTGGTCGCCCCGCACCTGGTGGCCATGGGCACGGTGACGCGCACGGAACGACTGACCGACTGACCCTATCCCCCGTCATGGCCCGGCTTGACCGGGCCATCCCCTCCCCTGGGCAAAGATGGTCCGGTCAAGCTGGACCATGACGGGGTGGGCCGGGCCATGACGGGCCGCTTTGCCTCCCCGCCCCTCAATCCGGGTCCGCAATGGACCGAACGGACGAACCGTCATGAACATATCACGCTTCTTCATCGACCGGCCGGTCTTCGCCGGTGTGCTGTCGACGCTGATCTTCGTCGCCGGCCTGCTGGCCCTGTTCAACCTGCCGATCTCGGAATACCCCGAGGTCGTTCCGCCCCAGGTCCTGGTCCGCGCCACCTATCCCGGCGCGAACCCCGAAGTGATCGCCGAGACCGTCGCCTCGCCCATCGAGGAACAGATCAACGGCGTCGAAGGCATGCTCTACATGAGCAGCCAGGCCACCACCGACGGACTGATGACGCTGACGGTGACGTTCAAGCTGGGCGTCGACCCCGACAAGGCGCAGCAACTGGTGCAGAACCGGGTGTCGCAGGCCCTGCCGAGGCTGCCGGAAGCCGTGCAGCAACTGGGCGTGACGACGGTGAAAAGCTCGCCCGACCTGATGATGGTCGTGCATATCGTCTCGCCGGACAATCGTTACGATCCGACCTATCTGCGCAACTACGCGCTGATCCACGTGAAGGACCGGCTGGCGCGGATCGACGGCGTGGGCGACGTGCAGCTCTACGGCGCCGGCGACTATGCGATGCGCATCTGGCTGGACCCCGACAAGATGGCGGAACGCGGGCTGTCGGCCGATGACGTTGTCAATGAAATCAAGGCGCAGAACGTGCAGGCGGCGGCCGGCGTGATCGGCGGATCGCCGAACATCCCAGGCGTGGCCATGCAGCTTTCCGTCAACGCCCAGGGCCGCCTGAAGACGCCCGAGGAGTTCGGCGACATCGTCGTCCACGAATCCCCCGACGGGGCCATAACCCGCCTGCGCGACGTCGCCCGCATCGAGCTGGGGGCCGCGGATTATTCGTTACGGTCCTTGCTGGACAACAAGTCCGCCGTGGCGCTGCCGATCTTCCAGTCGCCGGGGTCGAACGCCATCCAGATCTCCGACAACGTCCAGAAGACGATGCGGGAGATCAAGCAGACGATGCCGGAGGGCGTTGACTATACGATCGTCTATGACACCACGCAGTTCGTGCGGGCGTCCATACGCGCCGTGGTTCACACGCTGCTGGAGGCGGTGGTGCTGGTGGTGATCGTGGTCGTGCTGTTCCTGCAGACCTGGCGCGCGTCGGTCATTCCGCTGGTGGCCGTCCCGGTCTCCATCATCGGCACCTTCGCGGTGATGTCGCTGATGGGGTTCTCGATCAACGCGCTCAGCCTGTTCGGCCTGGTGCTGGCGGTCGGCATCGTGGTCGACGACGCGATCGTGGTGGTGGAGAACGTCGAACGCCATATCGAGCACGGGCAGTCGCCCAAGGAGGCCACGCGCAGCGCGATGCGGGAGGTGTCGGGGCCGATCGTCGCCATCGCCCTGGTGCTGGTCGCGGTGTTCGTGCCGCTGGCGTTCGTTTCGGGCCTGACCGGGCAGTTCTACCGGCAGTTCGCGCTGACCATCGCGATCTCCACGGTGATCTCGGCGCTGAACTCGCTGACCTTGTCGCCGGCGCTGGCGGCGCTGCTGCTGCGCGGACGCGACGCACCCAAGGACTGGCTGACGCGGATGCTGGAATTCAGCCTGGGCTGGTTCTTCCGCCGCTTCAACCGCGGCTTCGCCGCCGCGGGCCGGGGCTATGGCGGCGCGGTCGGCCGGGTGATCTCGATCAAGGGCCTGATGATGCTGGTCTACCTGGCGCTGGTCGGGGTGGCGTTCCACCTGTTCCAGACCGTGCCGGGCGGGTTCGTGCCGCTGCAGGACAAGCAATACCTGGTCGGCTTCGCCCAGTTGCCCGACGGCGCCAGCCTGGACCGGACGGACGGGGTGATCCGGCGGATGGGCGACATGGCGCAGGCGACCCGCGGCGTGGCGCACACGGTGTCGTTCCCCGGCCTGTCGATCAACGGGTTCACCAACAGCTCCAACGCCGGCATCGTGTTCACGCCGCTGGACCCGTTCGAGGACCGCACGACCCCGGCCCTGTCGGCCGCCGGCATCGCCGGGCAGTTGAACCGGAAGTTCGCCGGCATCCAGGACGCCTTCATCGCCATCTTCCCGCCGCCGCCCGTCCAAGGCCTGGGCACGATCGGCGGCTTCAAGCTGGAGATCGAGGACCGGGGCGGCATGGGCTACGACGCCCTGGCGAAGGCGACGGACGACTTCCTGGCCGCCGCGCGCAAGGCGCCCGAGCTGACCGGGGTCTTCAGCGGCTACCGGGCGAACGTGCCGCAGCTTTACGTGGACATCGACCGCGTCCGCGCGAGGCAGTTGGGCGTGTCGGTGACGGATGTGTTCGATACGCTGCAGGTCTATCTGGGATCGCTTTATGTCAACGATTTCAATGCGTTCGGCCGGGTCTACTCGGTCCGCGTGCAGGCCGACGCGAAGTTCCGGGCGCACCCGGACGACATTGGGCGGCTCAAGGTCCGGTCGTCGTCGGGGATGATGGTGCCGCTGTCGGCGGTGCTGAAAGTCCAGCAGACGGCGGGGCCGGAGCGGGCGATGCGCTACAACGGCTTCCTGGCCGCCGACGTCAACGGCGCCCCGGCCCCCGGCTACTCCAGCGGCCAGGCCCAGGATGCGATCGCCCGGATCGCCGCCCAGACCCTGCCGCGCGGCTTCGGGTATGAGTGGACGGACCTGACCTACCAGCAGTTCCTGGCCGGCAATTCCTCGATCATCCTGTTCCCGCTGTCGCTGCTGCTGGTCTTCCTGGTGCTGGCCGCGCAGTACGAGAGCCTGGCGCTGCCGATCGCGATCATCCTGATCGTGCCGATGGGCCTCCTGGCGGCGATGACCGGGGTCTGGCTGACCCAGGGCGACAACAACATCTTCACCCAGATCGGCCTGATCGTCCTGGTCGGCCTGTCGGCGAAGAACGCGATCCTGATCGTGGAATTCGCCCGCGAGCTTGAATTCCAGGGCCGCACCCCGATCGCCGCCGCGATCGAGGCCGCTCGGCTGCGGCTGCGCCCGATCCTGATGACGTCGATGGCGTTCATCATGGGCGTGGTGCCGCTGGTGACCTCCACCGGCGCGGGTTCGGAGATGCGGCACGCGATGGGCGTCGCGGTGTTCTCCGGCATGATCGGGGTGACCGCGTTCGGGCTGTTGCTGACCCCGGTGTTCTACGTGCTGGTCCGGACGCTGGGCGGGAACCGCAAGCTGGTGCAGCACCACCCGGGGCTGGAGATCGGGGCGGCGGAGGCCGGGCACGCCGACTGACCGCGCCCCTTTCCGTCATGGTGGGCGAACGCCCATCATCCGCGCCTGACAGGGCCGATCGAGAATGCCGGGACGCTGGTCGTCCCGGCATCTTCTTGTCGGCGGCCTGGAACGGGCCGCAGGGGGCGCAACCGAGCGGAGCGCATCGGGCGGGGCCTGTGCTGGCGTCGTGAACGCCTGTGGAACGGATCACCGATGGCGCTTTGTTGGGCGCACCGCGCCCGAACGCGCGTCATCCGGCCGCGCTTGCGTGCGAAACCCTCTGCGATTTCCGAATCTTAAAAGAAATTAACCTAGTTTCGACGTCCAAAGGAATTTGATAGCGTGGCCTGCGCTCTCCGCGCGCCAGGACTCCGTAGGCTTCATGGGTCCATGGCACGGGGTTTGCGTTCAACGACAAAAGTCAACCAGGGAGTCCTCCATATGATCCTTCGTCGGGCAGCCGCCAGACTCATCGCCACCACCGCCATCACCGTCGCGCTCGGCGCGACGGGCCTGAGTCCGGCCCTGGCCGCCGACAAGGCCGTCACCATCGGCGCCGACCTCTCCCTGACGGGCGCCGACGCCCAGGGGGCGACGCGCGTGAAGGACGCCATCCAGATGGCGATCGAGGGCGCCAACCAGGCCAACGCCGTCCCCGGCTATCACATCGACATGATGGTCCTGGACGACGGCACCGCCACCGCCGGCCAGTATGACCCGGCCCAGGCCGCGACCAACGCCCGCAAGATGGTCTCCGAAAAGTCCGTCGTCGGGGCGATCGGCCCGCAGATGAGCGGCGCCGGCAAGGCCATGGCCCCGATCCTCAGCCAGGGCGACCTCGCCACCATCACCCCGGCCTCCACCAATCCCGACATCACCAATCCCAAATATGCGGCGCAGTATCGCCCGGCCGGCAAGCCGATCTACTTCCGCACGGTGACCACGGACGCCTACCAGGGCCCCAACATGGCGAACTTCTTCGCCGAGAAGCTGAACGTCAAATCCGTCTACGTCCTGGATGACAGCGGCGCCTTCGGCGTCGGCGTCGCCGATGCGTTCGAGGCCCAGGCCAAGAAGAAGGGCATGAACGTCATGGGCCGCGACCGGCTGGACCCCAAGGCGGCCGACTACAGCGCGGTGCTGACCAAGATCAAGCAGCTCAACCCGGATGCCATCTATTACGGCGGCGTATCGCAAGCGGGCGTGAAGCTGGCGAAACAGGCCTATGACATCGTACCGAAGATGATCAAGGGCGGCCCGGACGGCATGACCACGCCCGACCTGCTGAACGGTGCCGGCTTCCCGGCGGTCGAAGGCTGGTACACCACGATCGCCGCCCCGCACCTGGCCAACGACCCGAAAGCGGCGCAGTTCGTCGCGTCCTATAAGGGCCAGTTCGGCATGGCGCCCGACGACTACTCGATCACCGCCTATGACGCGACCCTGACCATGATCGACGCGATCAAGCGCGTCGCCGCCACCGGCAAGCCGGTCACGCGCCAGGCGGTGCAGGCGGCCCTGATGACATCCAACGTGCCGACCATCCAAGGCGTCGTCTCCTTCGACGCCAACGGCGACCTCGCCAGCCATATCGTCAGCGTCTTCCATATCGAGAAGGACGCGTCCAAGCCGCTCGACGACGTCTCGGCCCAATACAAGTACGTCGGCGTGGCACCGCAGTCCTGATCGCCGCGGTCCGGCGTCATGACCTTCTCCGACCTTCTGCTGCAGCAGACCATCAACGGGCTGAGCCTGGGGGCGATGTATGCCCTGCTCGCACTCGGGTTCACCCTGGTCTACGGCATCCTGGAGCTGATCAACTTCGCACACTTCAACGTCTTCATGATCGGCAGCTTCGTCGCCATGTGGACGTTGCAGATGTTCGGCCTGTCCGGTCAGGCGCTGATCCTGACCGGCCTGCCCCTGGTCGGCGTCCTGGTCGTGGCGCTGGGGGTGACCATGGTGGTCTGCGGCAGCCTGGGCGTGGCGGTGGAGCGGGTGACGCTCCGCCCGCTGCGCAACGTCAAGGGCCCCGCCGCGATGATCACCTCGATCGGCGTGTCCTATATCCTGTTCAACGTCATCCTGCTGACCGAGGGCGCGGACTCGAAGAACTACCCGAACCCGCTGCCCAACATCCGCTACCACATACAGGGCGCGGTGCTGGACTTCCGGGTGGTGCTGATCTGGATCGTTTCGGTCCTGCTGATGGCCGGACTCTATTTCTTCGTGCAGCGCTCCCGGCTCGGCAAGGCGATGCGGGCGACGGCGCAGGACCCGGAAGCCGCGCGCATGATGGGGGTGGAGGTCGACAAGGTCATCGTCATGGCCTTCTTCCTCGGCTCCGCCCTGGCCGGGGCCGGCGGGATGATCTTCGGGCTGTACTATAACTTCACCAGCTTCATCATCGGCTTCACCGCCGGGCTGCGCGCCTTCACCGCCGCCGTGCTGGGCGGGATCGGCAACGTCCCCGGCGCCATGGTCGGCGGCCTTTTGATCGGCATGATCGAGGCCATGGGCGGGCAGTTCATCGCCACCGCCTGGACCGACGTGATCATCTTCTCGATCCTGGTGCTGGTCCTCGTGTTCAAGCCGGCGGGCCTGTTCGGCCGCGTCGCGCCGTCGAAATCATGACCGGAGGAACGAGCATGTCCGACGCCGCCTCCATCACCGCCGCCCCGTCCCGCTTGATGCGGCCGATCGCCTGGATCCCCGAAGCCCGGCGCAAGCAACTGGGCCTGGCGATCCTGGTCGCCTTCGCGCTCGCCTTCCCGTTCTTCATCGACAGCAACGACGCCGACATCGACAGCATGGCCAACGCCGCGGCCTATGCCACGCTGGCGCTGGGGCTGAACATCGTGGTCGGCTTCGCCGGCCTGCTCGACCTGGGCTATGCGGCGTTCTTCGCCATCGGCGCCTATACCTACGGCATCCTGACCTCGTTCCAGTTGCAACCGGACTGGAGCTCCTTCTGGGTGCCGTTCCAGACCCTGGGCCTGGTGGCGAAGGTGCCGGCCGACGTGGGCGACGGGTTCTCGGTCCACTTCACCCTTTCGTTCTGGCTGGCCTTGCCGCTGTCGGCGGCGCTGACCGCGTTCTTCGGCGTACTGTTCGGCGCCCCCACCCTGCGGCTGCGCGGCGACTACCTGGCGATCGTCACGCTGGGCTTCGGCGAGATCGTGCCGATCGTCGTGCGCAACTGGGACCACCTGACCAACGGCGCGGCCGGTCTGAACGGCGTGGCCGCGCCCCAGCTTTTCGGCTGGAGCTTCGGGGTCGATTCCACCCCGTATTACTACGTCGCCATCGCCATGGTGGCGCTGCTGGTCTTCATCTCCATCCGCCTGCGCGATTCCCGCATCGGCCGAGCGTGGATGGCGATCCGGGAGGATGAGATCGCGGCCGGGGCGATGGGCATCGACCGCACGAAGTTCAAGCTGCTGGCCTTCGCCATCGGCGCGGCCTTCGGCGGCATGACCGGCGTGTTCTACGTCGCCAAGCTGCAGACCGCGACGCCCGAGATGTTCGGCTTCCCCGTCTCCGTCATGATCCTGGTGATGGTCGTCTTCGGCGGCATCGGCAGCGTCTGGGGCGTGGTGCTGGGATCGTTCATCCTGCAACTTCTCCAGTCCTGGTGGCTGCAGGACCTGACCGAGTGGACCCACGCGCTGGGCCGGCTGATCGGCAGTTCCATCCTGCAGAAGGCCGATTTCGTCGAATCGATCGAGCTGATCTTCGGCCTGATCCTGGTGGTGATGATGCTGTTCCGCCGCCAGGGCCTGATCCCCGCCGTGAAGGAGCAGAAGGCGTTGACCTTCGACCAGCAGCACGCCGAGGTCCGCCGCGGCGGCTTCAAGGACCTGGCGCTGGAGGGCCTGGGCGGCGCCACCCGCACCGGTGAGGTCGCGCTGGACATCACCGGCGTCACCGTCCGGTTCGGCGGCCTGACCGCGTTGAACCAGGTCCATATCAAGGTGCCGAACGGCGGGGTGGTGGCGGTGATCGGGCCCAACGGCTCCGGCAAGTCGACGCTGTTCAACGTCGTCACCGGCCTGGTGGATGCCGAGGACGGGTCGATCCTGTTCCACGGCGAGGAGATCCTCGGCCTGCCGCCGCATGCGATCCTGAACAAGGGCATCGCGCGCACCTTCCAGAACCTGCGCCTGTTCAACAACCTGACGGTCATGGACAACACCCTGATCGGCCAGCACGCTCGGCTGAAGACAGGGGTCTTCCAGGCGATCCTGCGCCCGCCCTCGACGCGGCGGGAGGAGACGAAGGCCCGCGACTGGGCGACGGAGATCTTCGCCATCTTCGGCAACCGGCTGCTGCCGCGGATCGACCAGATGGTCTACGGCCTGTCCTATGCCAACCGGCGGCGGGTCGAGATCTCGCGCGCCCTGGCCTCCCGCCCGCGCATCCTGCTGCTGGACGAGCCGACGGCCGGCATGAACCCCGCCGAGACGCTGGAACTCGCGGAGCAGATCAGGAGCCTGAACGAACGCGGCCTGACCGTGCTGCTGATCGAGCACAAGCTGGACGTCGTCACCCGCCTGGCGGACGTCGTCTACGTGCTGGACCACGGCGAGATCATCGCCCACGGCAAGCCGGACGAGGTGCGGCAAAACGAGGAGGTGCTGCGCGCCTACCTGGGCCGCAACGCCCAGGCCGCGGCGGCGGGGGTGGCCTGACATGCTGCTGGAATTCAAGGATGTCGACACCTATTACGGCGACCTGCACGTCCTGAAGAAGGTCAACTACGCGATCGAGAAGGGCGAGATCATCGCCCTTCTGGGCGGCAACGCCTGCGGCAAGTCCACCACCATGAAGACCATCATGGGCGTGGTGCGGCCGACCCGTGGCCAGGTGATCTTCGAAGGCCAGCCGATCGAGAAGCTTCCCACCGCCGAACGCGTCCGCCGCGGCATCGCCCCGGTGCTGGAGGCCAGGCGCCTGTTCCCGCGCATGACCGTGTTCGAGAACCTGGAGATGGGCGCCTATCTGCGCAAGCGCGGCGCCGAATTCGACCAGGACCTGGAACGGGTCTACACGCTGTTCCCGCGCGTGAAGGAACGCCGCGAGCAGATCGCCGGCACGCTGTCCGGCGGCGAGCAGCAGATGGTGGCGATGGGCCGCGCGCTGATGGCGCGGCCGAAGCTGCTGTGCATGGACGAGCCGTCGATGGGCCTGGCGCCGATCTACGTGGAGCAGGTGTTCGACATCATCCAGGAGATCAACCGCCAGGGCACGACGATCTTCATGGTCGAGCAGAACGCCAACATGGCGCTGTCGATCGCGCACCGGGCGTATGTGCTGCAGACCGGGCAGGTGGTGCTGTCCGGAGAGGCCGGGGAACTACGGCGCAATTCGCTGATCCGGGAGGCGTATCTGGGGGAGATGCAGGTCCCGGCTTAGGTTTTTTGGGGGACGAGGGTGTGGCCTGGTGGCTGCCGGAGGGTGGCGGGCGCTGGGGTTGTGCGGTGTGGGTCATGGCTGGCTGTTGGGCGGTGGATGGCGGGGTGATTCGACACAGATGGGCTCAGATGAGCGCAGATGGACACAGAGTCTCCGCCATCTGGTGCACTGCCTCCAAGGCTTGGACAGGAAAGCGGGGGACGCTCCGTTTGTTTCTTTGGAAACGATCAGCCTGAACGCTTCCGACTTCCGATAGTACCCCGAGGCTCAGGCAAAGGATTTTTGAGGCGCTGCGCGTTGGCACTGCCCTCCAATTGACCCCGGTCTCTGTGAATATCTGCGCGCATCTGTGCGCATCTGTGTCAAAAACCTGATTCTCCACCAGCACCGGCGAGCGGCTGGCCGGGACAAGCCGGTCAGGACACGGGGTCGGCCCCCTCCGCCTAGGCCCCTGCCTGCCCCGCCGCCCGTTCGGCGGCGTTGGGGTCCCGCAGGAACTGCAGGAACGCGTCGTTCCAGCTCAGCCCCTTGGCCTCGGCATAGGCGGTGATCGCCTCGACATCGGCGGTCACCGTCGGGTCGTTCATCGCGGCGTCCATGATC